>LIHK01000038.1 GCA_001399795.1 Candidatus Bathyarchaeota archaeon BA2
AAGTGGGCTCCAGGAGGATATTCTTGGCTTTTCCCGAAAAGTGGGAAGAGAGTTAACGTAGGGGTGGGAGTAACTATGTTCAACGGTTTTCCAAATCCCAAGAATCAACTTTACGATAACATTCTATCTATGCCCTTGTTTAAAGGATCGTCGGTAGTGAATGCGGGAACGTGGTACGATCCAACCAGGAGACCTCTTGACTGCATGACGGGAAATGGCATTGTTATCGTTGGAGATGCCGCTTGCCAAGTAAATCCAATCCACGGAGGTGGAATAGGGTCGTCAATGATAGGCGGATCTGTTGCAGGCAAAACCATAATTGAAGCCATGGAAAAGGGAGACTTAAGCCGAGAGGGATTGTGGTCATACAACATTAGATACATGCAATCATATGGCGCCCGGCAAGCAGGACTGGCCGTCTTTCGTTTGCTTCTCCATGGGATAGGTGACGATGACTTGAATTATGGAATGCAGCACCGTTTGGTCGCTGAAAAGGATCTTCTCAAGGCAGCTATGGGTGAGGAGATCCGCATCAACATGACCGAAGCAACCCGTCGAATTTTCAGAGGATTTGGAAAGTTTTCCCTTCTCAAAAACTTGCGTGATGCAGCCAACTTAATGAAAAAGGTTCGTGACCACTATTATAACTATCCGATTTCACCCCAAGGCTTTGACGAATGGAAGAGGAAGGCACGAGATTTTATTGAAAAGGCGGGCAAGTGGCGAAGGGAGAAGAAACTGCGGCAAACATCGAGGTAATCGGGCAGGAATAGTAACAGATCAATGCTTACTGAAGGTTGTGGAGTATAGTGTAGTACATCGTCGGAGGGGTAACTAGGTTGAAGAGACTAAATAGACAAACATCACGCTGCGCCTTCGTAGCAATTCTACGGGGCCGTGGCTACTCACCCATAAGCCTTCCTTTTTATGTAAGAACTCGAGTTCAAGCTTTGATTATACTTTGTATTCGCGAGCGACCTTAGCTCCATCAGAAGTTGATAAAAACAAACACTTCTATCTCCCTTGAAATGAGTTATGAAGCTTGAAGAGAAATTCTGTGTTTATCGGCACTTCTTTACCAGAACTTCCTAGCTACGGGTGGCGTTTGGGTCGCAGGCAGCTGGCTCATCGTTAGTGGAATATTATATATAGTAGTCAAGCGTAGACACAGAAGTATTAAATCCTTACAATAAAAAACATAACAGAATAAGCGACTGGAATATGGTATGGATAAAGAAGACTGGTGTTTGCTTTTGTTTCTGTTATTATCGCATCATAGGCTCGAAAAACTTCACAGGACAATTCACATAAGCTTCCGAGGGAGAAACGTTTACTTGTGTGCCAGGTGTACAGGGGCATATTCGGGCATCTTAAGCATATTTGTTGCATGTTTTTTGGGCTTCGATTTTCCCACATGGTTATATCCTCCATTATTTTCCGTTCTTCCAATACCCGCCGCTGTTGATTTTATCACTCAGAGTTGTAAGCTGAGGGAAAGTAGAAACACGATACGAGTATGTACAGGTTACATCCTTGGAATCGGCGAAGGACTATTTCTCTTAATGCTAGTCAGAGGCATGTTCCACCTGATTCCCTACGCCCTTGCTATATTTGGAGCCTATATTTTCTCAATTTATGTGATTGCTCGGAAAACCAAGTTTCTTGATTCGTACTTTGATTGACTAGAGTTCAACGCCCGAATAAACCCTTAGAACCTTTTAAGGATAGAGGATAGAGGCTGTTGAGGAACAGCGATCATAGTTAGAAACAAGCAGTTTTCAGGAAATTCATTATGGAAAGACTTAAATTTTCTAAAGTCGAGAACCAAGCAGGTGGTTAATCTTGGTTGAAGAGGAAGAACGGAGGAAATATAGCTTAGCGATACTGATCATTCTGCTAATTCTCTGCTGGCCAGCTGCGCTTATCTACTACTTCACCAGGCCAAAAGTTAAAGCGAAACCAATGCGGACATGCCTTGGATGCGGAATGCAAATACCCGTAGATTACGCCGTGTGTCCACACTGCGGCAAAAAAGTAGAAAGGGCGCTACCGTCACCGTGACATTAAAAAGACTGCTTATCATAACATTACTGATAACTCTTGCGTGGATAGCATTATCTGCTACTCCTTTTTACATGCACCATTTAAGAGAACCCATTGAGGAGGTCCTTTTTATTCGCATCCGTGACGAGTTATCGGGTGGAACTAAAAACTACGTCCGAAACACGGTGAATGTCGCTAACTATAGGGGGTCTCGTCTGATCGTTATTTCCTTAGATACATCTGGGGGCAACGTAGGCAGTGTTGAAGGTATAATGTCCATACTTGATGAATCTAAAATACCGGTGGTGGTTTTTGTAGAACCTTTTCGTGCCATCAGTGGGGGTACCTACGTCCTTATGGCCGCACACATTGCGGTAATGAAGTCTGGCTCTCAGATAGGGTCTTGTCAACCAGTTAGTTCCACTGGTAAACCTATAACGGAGCAAAAATACGTTAACTATCTAGCTGGACTTATGAGAAGCCATGCATGGCTCCACTCAAGAAATGAAACCGCTGCAGAGCTTTTTGTCACGGAGAATCTCAACCTACACGCTGAAGAAGCATTCCGTTTTAAAGTCATCGATCTCATAGCTGAGGACCTTCAGGATACGTTGTCGAAACTAACGAATTACGTGCTGGTCAAGTACAAAGACGGGGAAACCTTGCGTTTCATTTTAATAAGCAAAGAAGAAATGGACAAATACAAGGTGATTCAAAGCTGGGATTTTAAAAACATCAATGAAGCGACTGTACGAGAGTTTAGGAGTACTGTGGAGTTTCTCCCCCTACCTTCATTCCTTTTTGAGTACCCCATCGTGCTAAGCTTACCAATTGCGCTCCTATTTCCTTACGTTTACCCTGTTCTCGTCGTGCCAATGCTCAGCTTGACTGTGAGTCCCTCACTCGAAATCCTCGTGGCCCTGTTTTCCGGCGTTAATGGCGCCATAGGGGTTGGATGCGTTTTTCTAGTGCTCCTGAAAAAACGGAACGCAACCTAAGGATATTTATTAACTGGATCAGCAGACGACCTAATAGCCAAGCCAGTGTTTCCGTTTTGTTAGAGGGTGGGTGCCCCCCGTTTTCCGCCTAAAATTAACGAAAAGCCAGTAGTAACCTATTAACAAAAGGAAGCAATGGTAGTAAGTTGAGTTGCATAGCGTATGCGTGTCGCGGCTTTGGTTACTGGCGGAAAAGATTCCGCTCTGGCTCTTTACCGCGCTCTAAAAGAGGGTTATGAAGTAAAATTTTTAGTAACCATGCTTCCTCAACGAGAAGACAGCTGGATGTTCCACTTCCCCAACATTCATCTAACAGACCTCTTCGCCAAAGCTGTTGAAATCCCCCTAGTCAAAGCTGAAACCATTGGAATCAAAGAAACAGAGGTTAAAGACCTGAAAAAACTGCTCGCAACCCTCGACGTAGAAGGAGTCGTGTCCGGAGTAATATCATCACGATACCAAAAAGAACGAATCGACAAGATATGCCGAGAACTAAACCTTAAGTCTATCGCGCCGCTCTGGCAAGAAGATTCTATCCAACTGCTGAAGGAAATCATCAACCTCAATTTTGAGGTAGTCATCATAGGCGTTTATGCTTACGGTTTCGATAAAAGCTGGCTTGGAAGAAACATCAACCAAGCAACACTAAACGACCTCATTGAATTGAACGACAAATATCACATATCCCTAGTAGGTGAGGGCGGCGAATACGAAACCCTGGTTCTTGACGCACCGTTTTTTAAGAAAAGAATTCGTTTGCTCCAGACAGATAGAATCTGGGAAAATCACAGCGGATACCTGCTTGTGAGAGAAGCCAAACTAGTAGACAAGGCTGAAAAAGTTTATTAACCGTCCCGTGGTTCATAGCAACAAAGCCGCTTACATAAGTAGGCTCCTAGGGATGTAACCTTTAGGTTGAACCGCCGATAATGGAGGAATTGGAAATGGCTTACAAATATATTGCGAAGGCCTGGAAAAAACCAGAGGAATCCTTTGTAAAGGAGTTGATGTGGCAAAGGGCTATAGAATGGCGCAAACAGCCAACAGTCCATAGGATTGAAAGGCCTACACGTCTCGACCGGGCAAGGAAGTTGGGATACAAAGCCAAGCAAGGTTTTGTTGTCGCTCGGGTTCGTGTTAGACGCGGAGGCTTAAGAAAGATCCGACCCAGGTCTGGTCGAAGACCCAAGCGTATGGGTGTCGCCAAATATAAGCCAGCGAAAAGCATGAGATTAATCGCTGAAGAGAGGGCGGTGAGAAAGTTTCCAAACTTGGAGGTTCTAAACTCTTACTGGGTTTGGGAGGACGGCCGCTTCAAATGGTTTGAGGTTGTCATGGTTGACCCAAGTCACCCAGTCATCAAATCAGACAAGAATATCAACTGGATTTGCGATGAAGTTCACCATGGTCGAGCTTTCCGTGGTTTGACCAGCGCTGGCAAGGAGGTTCGTGGGCTTCATCACAAGGGGCTTGGTGCCGAGAAAGTTCGACCAAGTCGAAGAGCGGCTCGTAAACGAGAAAAGAGAAAAAAGTAGGGGAAATAGTAACTCAGAAATTATGCCTCGTCTGTTTATGTATTGCAGCAGCTTTAACAAGTGGAATTAACTTTGTGGTTAACGATTCTTTGAAACCATGTTATGCGTATCGCATGTACCTTTGGTGCAAAAACCTTTTAAATAAGAGCTAATTGAACTTATTTGATACAGAGGCATTGGTACTCTTTGGCGATAATCAAACGCCTCACAAAGAACACGCTGGTTCTTTATCAACAACTAGGGCATTTCGACGAGCATCTGGCAAGTTTCTATTCTCTAGCCTTCGGCGAGCCATACGTCTACGAAGACACGTATCTAGTGTATTATGACCGTTTCAGCAAAATACTGTACTTAAGCCTCTTTGAACTTAACGGATACGAAGACAAACTCCAATGCGTCGAAACTAATGTGAAACTATTTGAACCAGAAGAAATAGTAATCACTTCACCAGAAAAGTTGCAGACAGACATCGGAGATTTTCATTGTGCAAACATTAATTTTGACAGAGATTACCAAATCTATCTTCCAAAGTTTAATGAAACCTTGGAAGGAAACGCGTATAAACACTTGAGGTATCGAGTTCGCAATGCCATAAAAAGGGGATATTATCTGGAAATTGGAAGGAAAATGACTCCGGCTCATTATCACCTTATAGCTTGCCACGAAGCGACAAAGAAATGTGACTTGTGGGATAGCCAGCTATACTTAGGCATAAGAGACTACTTGAAACATTTTGCGTCTCCCCTACTTTTCAACGTGTTTTCGAATAAAATGTTAATAGGATTTGACGTGGTCGACTTTCTAAAGGACACAATGACCATACCGTTGGGGTTCTACCTAGAGTATCCGTCATTAGCAGATTTCACCTTATTCAGGGAGATCGCTTATGCCAAGGAAAAGGGCTACACTTGGCTTGATTTAGGATGGGCATGCAACCCTGGAGTAGAATCATTCAAAAAGAAATGGATGGCTGAACCGAAATTTGAAATTTGGACGCAAGAATACGTAAAGACCGGAGTGGAAGACAGAAAAATCCTTGAAAGCGAGTGCTTATACCGAAAATAAACAGGGTTAAGCCCTGTTTGGCGATATTTTATTATCAAACACATGAAATACAACAATAATTGAGAGTCATGAAACTGCAACCGATGGTGCTGAAAAAGAGGGGCAAAACCCGAAAAGGAAAAGGCTCCAGCAGAGGTGAACTAAGGGAGGCTGGATTAGATTCTAGGCAAGCGCTGAAATTGGGTATATCGATCGATTTGAGAAGAAAGACAAAACGTGAAGAAAACGTCGAGACTCTTAAGCAACATTTGCGAAGCCTGAGTTCAAAAAAGAAGGCTAAGTCACGTGCAGTTAAATATTTAGACAAGGAACATACCTGAAGTGGTTGTGGCTGTTTTGCCTCAAATGCCCGTAGCGTACATTGACATCAGATTCTTTGTCCACGCGACTGAAAACTTAGATAAAGTTGTTGAGGCGGTTCAACGTCTACTTCCAAGCGATTACATAGATGACATATTGTTTAAGAAGGGTAATCTGAAGGGGCATTACGGCAACCCCATAACTCTTTTCGAAACCAGAATAAAGAATAGGGAAGTAATCAAAGCCTTTGTTGAGAACCTCGCTTCNACAGCTGACCCCATTCATATACGAATACGGGTCAGGAAAACGAAAATCGAAGATATCGTTAAGACCTGCCGGGAACTCGGGATGCTAACATGAGAAGGTTCGTTGACCTCCGTCTACGCCCATCAATTAATGACCCTGATCAAGTTGAGAGAATGATTAGGAAATCCTCTGAACTGGGATATCGACTGGTTGGCATACCTCTTCCCCCCAACGCCACACGAGACAAAGTTGATCAGTTGCAACGCATTTGCAGCGATACCAAGATAGATTTCGTCGCAAGGGTGGATTTTGCCCCAAAAACACCCGGTGAACTGCTTCAGGACCTGCGTCGTTTCAGGCGAAGGTTCGGGGTTGTATCCGTAACTTGCATCTCGAAGCGTGTCACGAGGCAGGCGGCTAAGGATCGGCGGGTTGACCTCCTCCTCTTCCCCGCGACCGACATCCGTAAAAGATTTTTTGATCATGCAGAGGCTGAACTTGCTTCCAAGGCTTTTTCATGTCTCGAAATAGAAATGGCTCCGCTTCTCTCGTTATCTGGTTCTTCAAGAATCCACCTTCTTTCCCGTCTCAGAAGAGAAGTGGCAATAGCGAAAAAGTCTAACGTGCCAGTTGTAATTTCCAGCGGGGCAACAAACCAGTATCTGATGAGAAACCCCCACGACTACGCCGCCCTTGTAACCCTTTTCAACATGCCTCTACCATACGCTTTGCGCGCCCTTTCAGAAGACCCCCTCGCCATAGTTGAACGTAACAGAGAAAAGTTAAGTCCAGACTATGTAGCCCCGGGTATTCGAGTCGTAAGGAGGAAAAACTGTGTCTAGGCGCATGAGAAGGCGCTATCTTGCTCTCAAAGTTGTAAGCGAACAACCTATCAAGGGAAGGGACATCATGGACGCTGTTTTGAAAGCTGTCCTCCAGCTCTTCGGAGAATACGGTGCCAGCCAAGCCAGCCTCAGCCTCATTAAATGTAACTCACAGAAGAATTACGCTATCGTGCGCTGTTCCCACACGGCTGTGGATATGATTAGAGCCTCCGTCGCTTCTATAACAGAAATGAATGAGAAACCCGCAGCCATACATGTTTTAAGGGTTTCCGGAACCTTGAGGACGCTCCGCAAAAAGGCGTTGCTACAAGGATAATAATGCAGAACTTATCTTTTTCAGAGTATTTCGGTTTGCGAAACAAGCCTATTTAATGTTGGGCGTCTCATATCTTAATTAACGGTTGATGGGGTTTTGGCGATGAAATCTGAGGTTGTTGAACTTAACAAAATATTGTGTAAAAACTGTAACGAGACCAAATATGAAAGATGCAAAGAATGCCGGGTATATATAAATTAGTCAACTCATTAGTTTTCCAGTCATTACGCAGATTCTACTAGGGCTCCGCTATAAATTCTAACTTCTAGCATTTTACAAACTGTTTCAGTTCGCCTCTCTCTTCAACTTTCCACAAATATTCAAATATGCGGGACACTGTACCTTTATGGGGGATGATGTAGCCGTCCCAGACCGACCTAACGGTATGAGGATTTAATGACGGACAGACCCCAATCAAACCGTTTTGTTAGTTTTCTCCTCTTTCCAAATCAAGTATTAAAAAGACTTCATCACTCTTTGTAGGGAATGAGGCAAAGGAACCTCAGAGTTTCGTTTCCTAGATTTTTGAAGTAATGGGGAACGTTGGGAGGAATGAAAACAACGTAGCCTGGACCCGCTTCCTTTCCCTCGTCTCCACAGGCA
>LIHK01000028.1 GCA_001399795.1 Candidatus Bathyarchaeota archaeon BA2
GAAACCGGCGAAACCCACCATCAAGTTGTGGTAGGCTCAGGAACCCTCGAAGATGAACATATATGGCCGCTATAAAACTAAGAATTGGCGGGACACGGGGATAAATTGTGCCTACGGTTAAACTTTACGGAGTTCGATCGGCCCGCGCCTAAACCTTTACCATTCCCCTGCCTAACGGTATGAAGCTCTGTATTTCTTCTAGAGGAACCTCAAGAATTTCTTTTTTCAAGGTCTTAGAAGCCTTTTCAGCTAGTAGCCCTCGTATCTGCTTGGCAAGTCTGCTGCTTGTTTGCTCCCCTGGAACGATCTCTACGCAAGGGTTTGTTTGATTGGCTATAGCCTCCACTGGTCCCCCAACAATCATTACATGCTCTTCTTTCGTCTTAATCCCTATGGCAACCCGCAGCGGAACGCCTCGAACGTAGTTTTTCGATCCGTGAATAATGAAGGCACCCTTTTTGAGATACTGCCCTGGCGGAGGACTTTTACTCACTTGTTCTGGGGTTACCCAGTAGACGTTAACTGCGCTTAACATTTCCCTCCATGCCCGGGAGTAGGAAGCCGCAAGTTGCGCGGCTTCCCTTATTGTTCGTTCTGGCGGTGTTTCTCCTCTAGTTTTGATCAAGACGAAGGGGGCTCCAAGAAGGTCGGCGTGAAAAACGATGTCTTGGGGTTCCATGTGCTTCTTGATGAGAATCTCGTTTGTTGTTGCGTCTCTCCCTCCAAGCACAAGAAAACCATCAGAAGAGTTAAACCACCTGAATTTCTCGTACCATGCCTTTTTCCTTCTTTTTGGGGGAGTTTTACGGGCTTCCTTTACTCGTCCAATTCGTTGTTGCAGTTCTTCGATCTTGGCTTGTGTTTCTTGAAGGGCTTTTTCGGCGCCTTCAAGCTTCTTCGTAGCCTTCTTTGCCCTCGTGTAGTATCGATTTGCGTTAAATTGGATGGAGCGACGGAGGTTGATGGGAAAAGTAAGGTTTTCCACAGAAACGTTGAGAATTAAGCGTTGAGGTTCCATGGAGTGGAAATAGATGTCTGGAACGCGCCCCGTCTCCTTCCCCTCTTCGATGCTTGAGACTATTTGTTCCCAAGGCTTACCGCTTCTTTTCTCGTCCATAATCTTTTGAAGAAGAAAACTTAGGTCGTTGAGGTGCATGTAAATTGCGTCGCCCATTCCCTTGTTTTTTTCAATCTGTCCCTTCAAGTCCTCTAGGGCTTTTCGTTGACTTTGAAGAATCCTTTGTTGTCTCGCCAATTCTAGCTCAAACCCCTTGACAGCTTCAACTACTCCCTTTTCCACAGTAGTTTCCATGTAATACTCGTCAAGGGCTTCATTGAAGGTTTTATACATTCTCTGGGTGAGGTGAGTGTATTTTTTTAGGGGCAAAGGAATTACGTCAATCCATTCGCCTTCTTTATTGACCACGACATATGGTTCCAAATTTCCATTTTTGATGACGAAGAGAATCTGATGGAGTTGATCGAAAATTTTGTCCAATTCTTGTTCCGTGAGAGATTCGCATGGGACCTTTTTGTCAACATGCGCGCGAAGGAGGATTTCCTCGGCGTAAAGTCCGCCGATGCTTAGGAATTTTGTGAGGGCCCTCACGATTTCCAGTTGCCCCAGCCCTTTTATTTCGCTAAAGTCTTGACGGGGCTGTTTGAGGGGGTTTCTTCCGCTTGGTGGAGCGTGCTGAAAGACTTCGCCGCGCAAAATGTTTCGGTCTCGCATTCTTCGATAGACCAAGGCTTGGAGAATCCTGTTTTCTGGGTTCACTAGTATGATGTTTCCATCGCCGAAAAGTTCTGATATTAGTTGGAAGTTGCCTTCCTTTCTGCTTACGTCTATTATTACGATTCGTTCAAATTCATGTTGGTGAATCCCCCTAACCTCGCCATTTCTAAGGTACTTTCGAAGAGCTATGCAAAAGGTGGGAGGTTTTTGGGGCTTTTCTAGGGCGTAAGAGGTTAGGTGAAGGCGCCTTCCAGCCTCTATAAGAAGGTGGAGAGGAGGCTGACTTGGTCTACGAAACTTTAAAAGTAAAGTAGCGGGATTAATTTGGTAAATGTTATCAATACGGGCACCTTTGACTAATTGATTAAGCTCAGGAATGAGAGCTGCAATGTCGAAACTCGTTATTTCCTCCTTCAAAGCCCTTCCCTTAGGGAGGTTTTGGGTTTAATCCCCATATAATTATGTCTCCCGCAATATCCCTCTTTTTCTAGTTTTTAAAGGCTTCTTGAAAGGATAGAAGCGAAACACACTCAATATACGTATGCGCATGCATCAAATAATTGCATAATATCAGAATAAGGAAAATAGGACTAGCGCCGTCCCAGCGGATAATGGTATGGCTAAGTTGTCATCGATAGGTGAAGGGAGGCATTCTACCAGCATTCCCACGGCGGATGCAACTAGGGCTTTCAAGGGGTTTACAAATAAAGTGGATCCCAGAAATGCACAGGTGAATCCACAGATTGTGCCTTCGATGTTCTTTTTTCTATTGAAGAAATGAGATGTTTTTCCGAAAATCTTGCCAAAAATGCTGGCGAAGCCGTCTCCAAGTGTAAGTACGGCAATGGATGCGCAGGCTATGGGAGTTGGAAAGATGAGAAGGGCAAGTATTATCCCCGTGGCGAAGGATACTGGGGTGGTTACAAAACGTTTGATTTCAGGGTTAGATGCAGCAGCTTTTCGAGTTATTGTTGAGAATACTGGGACTTTGATTCCTTTAGTTCTGGCGAGTTCGGAGAATACATAGACAATGCTTACAAGAAATAGGGACAAAGGAAACCAAATGAATGTTAAAAAGATAAATACATGCGAAAGACACTGCAAAACCGCTTACATGAATTGCTTTCCGTAGGATTTCGCCGTTTGATAGACTTGAACAAATTCTTAGCTGATACTTACCCAATGTTAAATCCTAGACTTTCTCTCGATTCTCATCTTAACTACATTGTTTCAAAAAGAACAATGTTTCAAAAGCCGATTGATCTGTGCGCGCCCAACTTGGCAGTCAACATTCTGGCAAACGTCCTACACACGCTCTACATACAACGGATACCAGAATTTCCAAAAGGCATAGCGCTGCCATTATTCCTCGCCATAACCTTGACTGTGGCATTTATCATTCGAAAACTAGTAAATCAACACCACGGGCGCATCGGAGCTGAGTCTTAGGAAAATCTTTAGAAAGCGAAAGTAACAAATAGCAACATCACCCTACTGAAACTCTCAAAGAAAAGTTATGGGATTGAGTTGAAGCCTTTAAACCTCATTTATTGGAGCAGAGTGGGTTTCGGCGTTTTTGCGGCCTTGATATGCATTCTCCTAAAAATCGATACGTACCCAAACCCCCTCATAAGCGGCATATCAATAGGACTAATCGTTTACATTCTTACCTATTACATCCTTAAATGGCAGTTCATGGTCAAGGTGGAAAAGCCGTCCGATGTGTTTACGATTGGGATAGGCGCCTATTTTCTAACATGGATTGTCGTGTGGAGCCTGTTACTTACACTGATGTTCTCCTAGAAACTTCCGGGTTTTCTCTCATTTTTATTGATACACGCATGTAATCAGCCCAGGCTGAGAAGAAGCCACGGTCATAATCCGCGTGAATCTTGCTCCTAGCTTGTTTCAAAAACTCCCGTCGATATTTTTTTAACTGATTCTCGTTGTTGAAGTCTATGCTTGGGAGAAAGGCGTACTGGTCGTCATTTGACTTTTGGGCCAAGAGTATGCCGTTGAGGGCTTGAAAATACCCTTTATTCCACTCGGTCTCTTGTACTTTTAGTTTTATTCGCTCGAGTATTCGCTCTGCCTCGGCAAACCGCCTATTTGTCGCGAGCTGAAAGAATCTAGCTACGAAAACCCGTGAAATTGGCATTTTACCTTCGTACCGGCTTGTCTTCTTCTGTCAAGTCTTCTATTCCGTTTTCAGTGATCTTGAACACTCTCTCCCCTTCGGGTAAATAGGGACTTGAAACGAGGCGTACGATTCTTACGGGTCCGCGGGCGGACTTTCTAAGGTAGATGCGAGTGTGACTTGTATGGCCGACTATGTGGCCGCCAATGGGAGATACAGAGTCTCCGAAGAAAACGTCTGGTTTAGCCATAACCTGGTTTGTTACAACGGCCACGGCGTTAAAGGCTCGAGCCAACCGAATCAGCTTGTGAAGGTGTTTGTTGAGCTTTTGCTGCCTCTCAGCCAGCATTTCTCTGCCAAGATATTCGCTTCTAAAGTGGGAGGTCAGGGAATCTACAATTATTAAGCGGATGCCGTTTTCTTTAATCACCTTGTCCGCGTTGTTGACGAGAAATATCTGATGGTCCGATGTGTACGCCTCGGCAAAGATAATGTTCCTCGCTACCTCCTCCGGGTCTAAACCCAAATGCTTTGCCATTTGGGCAATACGTTCGGTTCTGAAAGTATTCTCTGTGTCAATGTAGAGGGCTGCACCCCCCAATCCTCCTCGCTCAGGAGGTAACTGCACGTTTACGCACAACTGGTGGCACAATTGGCTTTTACCACTTCCGTATTCCCCGTAGAATTCTGTTATGGTTTGGGTTTCAAGTCCTCCTCCCACCAGTTCATCCAACGTTTTGCTTCCTGTTGTTAGGCGTAGGACTGTTTGGCGCATTTTCAGCAGTTCGTCAGCTCGAATGAAGGATAAGGCCATGGCTGATCGTGCTTCGCGGATGACTTCTAACGCCTTTTTTTCTCCAATGCCTGCTGGTTCCAACTCTTTTGCCGTTGCTGTGGCTAAAGACTCTACCGTGTGGAATCCCAGTTCACGCAGTTTTTGGGATATGGCCGGGCCTATGCCTGGGAGGTCCTCTAGGTATTCGTACTTCTTTTTCTCTAGAGGTTTTTCTTCAGTCATTTTGGCGCCTCAATCCAGATTTGAAAGAAAATCGTGGTTGTGTGTATTTAAGTTAAACGAAGAAATAGATAAAATATTCTGTGGGAGGGGAGACTGAAACTAATACGCCACACCGTAAAAGTCATACTATTTCCGTTTCATAAAGGTTTCCTTTAAAACTGAAGTTTTGCGTTTTTTAAGTTTAAAGGCTTTTTGGCGACTTCTAGGATATTAGTCTCAGGCTGTTTGGGGGTTTCCAAAATGCTTGTTCCGTCTGCCTTCGACACCATGGAGGGGCTGCTGGAGCAGTTTAGACCATGCTTCTCAAGGCCCCAGTTCAAGAACTTCTCCACCTACATCCTACGGCTAAACGAAAAAGCTTTTCATGACAAAAATATAAAAACGCAAAACTTCAATTAAAATTTTTCTCAGCGACGGTTAGATGCAAATCCTTTACGAACTCTACAAACTTCGGCACACCAATGACTACTAATTCTCAACATGAATCGAGGCACAAAGCACCGAAACCCGCGGGCTGTAGATAGCCCCCTAGTTTTTTCTTTAAATACTATCAACATAGAAACTGCAACTAGCGGCAACCCCCGGCGGTTCATTAAATGAAAATCAGGCGGAGCTTGTTGAGAGACGGTACAATGCTATTTTGAAACAGCAGTAAAAGGTATAAGATTCATTTTTCAAACTCTAGGGCTATCCATGGAGGAAAACATTCTGATAAACGAAAAGATTGTGGATGATGTTGCCGTAAAACTCTTGCAACTGGCAGTTACGGAGTTGCCGCGAGATGTGAAAGAAGCTCTTCAACGAGCGTATCGCGAAGAGGAAAGCGAGGCAGGAAAAACCCAGCTGAAAGCTATACTGGACAACATGGAGTTGGCTGAGAAAACGCGTACACCCATGTGCCAAGACACTGGCGTTATAATTTTTTACGTGAAGGCGGGAGCCCAAGCTAAGGGTCTAGACAAAATTGGATACGCCCTACGCAGTGCCACAAGAAGGGCTACTAAAGAGGTGCCCCTACGCCCCAACGCCGTTGACCCCTTCACCCAAAAGAACACGGGGGACAACACTGGGAGGTTCGTTCCCTTCATACATTGGGAAATCGTGCCCGGAGACAGCGTTGAAATTACTGTTATGCCAAAAGGAGGGGGGTCTGAAAATGTTTGCGTCTTGGGCATGATAAGCCCCGGCCAAGGTGTGAAGGGATTGAAGAAGTTTGTTGTGGACACCGTGATTAACGCTGGTGCCAAGCCTTGTCCCCCAAACATATTGGGTGTCGCGGTAGGTGGAGGCGCTGACATTGCAATGAAACTGGCAAAGGCTGCTTTGCTGAGACCTTTAGATGAGCCTAACCCAAATCCAGACCTAGCAAAACTTGAGAAAGAGCTCTACGAAGCTGCGAACTCAACTGGGATTGGACCTATGGGTCTGGGAGGCAAAATCACGGTTTTGGGTGTAAAGGTTGAATACGCCCATAGGCATCCCGCATCCTATCCTGTTGCGGTGGCTTTTCAATGCTGGGCTGCGAGGAGAGCTTCAGCACGTATTAGTTCCGACGGAAAAGTTGAATACTTAACTCATAAGGTGACTTGAAAATGGCAACCTACAAGCTTAAAACTCCAATTTCAGAGGAAGACACCAGAAAACTCAAGGTGAACGATATCATCTACATAACAGGAACCATAATCACAGCCCGCGACGCAGCGCATAGAAGGGCACTAGAATTCCATAGAGAAAAGAAAAAGCTGCCCGTCAACCTGCAAGGACTAGCAGTTTTTCACTGCGGACCCATTGTAAAGAAGGAGAATGACAAATGGATAGTGGTGGCGGCTGGTCCGACCACGAGTACGCGTATGGATTTGTTTGAAGACGAGTTCATCAAGAATTTCAAGATTAGGGTTGTGATAGGGAAAGGAGGCATGGGCAAAAAAACCACCAAAGCCATGAAACAGTATGGGGCAGTTTACGGAGCCTTCACCGGAGGAGCCGCGGTTCTGGCGGCGAAGGCGATAAAGAATGTGAAAAGTGTTGAGTGGTATGACCTAGGGATGCCTGAGGCCCTGTGGGTTTTGGAAGTTGAAGAGTTTGGGCCATTAACTGTAGCCATAGACGCCCATGGAAACAACCTCTTTGAAGATGTTCAGAAGAAAGTGGAGGAAAGCAGACAGAAGATTTATCAAAAACTTGGCGTATAAGCAGACTTCAACATCAAGTAATGAAAGTAAAAGAAGGCCCTTAGAAACTAGAATTTAGTTTGGATAGTTAAATCTGTTGTATGAAACCATAGAAACGGGTGGAAAAGCAACGAAATACGATGCTCCTAGGCAGATTTTGAAGTCAATAGAAGGTTTAGAGTTTATTGAAATGAAGAGAACAAAGGAGAACAGCTTTGCTGTGGTGGAGGGGCTGGAAGAATCTGAACAGAGGATGCAACCCCTGAAAAGCGACCCTGTGTGAACAGGGCTAAAGAAGCCCTTGAATTAGGAGTTGAGGTTGTAGCCACAGCCTGTCCGTTCTGTTTAACAGCTCTAGAGGATGCGGTGAAAGTTTTAGATGTGGAAGATAAGATTGTTGTGAGAGATGTCGCGGAACTCGTGAAGAAAGCGCTATGACGTCTGCTTGCATTTCTATTTGAAGAAAAGTATAGAACGAATGGAAGGGGGAAAGAAACAATAATTATTCTTTATTTTCTCTTTTTCTAATAACAGTGTATACTGTCATTTTCTTTTGACCAGAAACAGTCTTAACAATTCTCTTCTTCTCAGCAATGGTGAAACCGCACTCGCACTCGAAGATGTGGAGTAAGTTATCTCCATGAGGAATCCGTAACCTCCTTGAAATTGTGTATATGCATGTCGTTTCTCCTTTATTCAAACGCACCATTTTGAATATAGAAAAACATTATGAAAGCCAAATCAGTATTTAGAATCCAGAAAACCATAAAAGAATTAATAAGGGACATGAATTATTTGGGTTAATGGTGGTACGCTTATGAAAGAAAAAATGAAACGACTCTTATTCGAACTGATAAAGAACTCCAAAAACAGCGATAGAAACATTGCAAATATCTTGGGAGTTTCGCAACCAACAATAACTAGGATGAGGAAGAAACTGGAAGAAAAAGCCATCGTTGAATACACTGTTACTCCAGACCTAACCGAACTCGGATACGAGTTGATGGCAGTAACATTTGTAAGCATAAGAGGAAGCGTAAAATCAGAAGAGAAACAAAAGAACCTTGAAAAATGGATGATGGAACAACCTAACATCGTTTTTGCCTGTGATGGCACCGGAATGGGCATGGATGGGATGATAATATCCATCCATAAGGATTATACGGATTTCTCAGGATTGGTAACGAAACTTAGGACGGAATGGTCAGGAGCTCTGGGAGAAATCAAAACATTCGTTTCCAGCATAAAAGGAGGAGTAATCCTAAAACCGTACTCTCTAAAATACTTAGAAAAAGTTACCTAGTTATTGAAAAAGCTGAAAATAGAATTTATGCAAGTGTGTATTTCAAAGGTGCTTTAGCGCAGTCTAAGTCGTAAGTTTAATTATGACTTCCTTTACCACATTTGCGGGCGCTTCTGTTCTAACACCTCTGCTGTTAAAATGGGTCTGGGTAGCTTGAAAACCTGCTTTTCTTATGCCGCTCACCACTTCGACTAAGGGCGGAACAGGCAAATTTAGCTTGTCACAGATTCTGTCAACCACATAGTATGTAACAGAGGCTTCAGCCTCTCCCTGAACCAAAGACAACAACCTAAGAACCCTTTTCCCTTGCTTCAATCTTCTTCCGTCAGCCTCCCTTTTCATGAAGGAACAAAAATCTTTATCCGATATTTTACCGAGCCACAGGGGACCCGCAACATTTAACTTAGACCCGCATTCGGCGCACCCAGTTTTCAAGGAAGAAACTATCCCCTCAGATGTTTCCCTGTGGAAACATGAAAAGCAGTGGAGAACGTGTCCCATCATCCGAAGGCTGTTGTCGGCTTTTCTTGCGCCGTAGCGGGCAACCGCGTACACCCGAACATAATGATCTGTGCTGTGACTGAACACAACTTTGATTCCAATCTCGTGTTTTGCAGCCATCATGGTTAAGCATCCGACTAAAAGTCGAACAGCGAGTTCTTGGCAATACTCAGTTCGCAACGGCTTTCCACCGTACTTCCGGAAACAGGCTTTAGAGTGAACCCCACACAAAGGAGCCATATCTGTGGCGGTTAGAGCCAGCAAGCCTCTATCACGCAGAGCCCGTATAGCGGCGTCAAGATAGGGAACAGGAGAGCCGAAAGGGTCAACATCGATATAATCAAATCTTCTCCGGGGCGCCGCATACTGACTCAAGAAGAGGTTCGCGTCTTTGTTCGCAACTAAGATGCGCTTTGCTAACGCGTTGCGCTCAGCATTAAACCTGGCAAGCTTAGCCGCATTCGGGTTGATGTCATTCACGAAAACCTTTCTAACTCCATCGACCTCCACCGCGAACCTTACGCCTCTAATGCCGCAACCAGTCAAGGGCTCGCAAACAGAGATCTTCCTCCCCAACATTTTTTGATAAGCTTGCAACGCCAAAACAGCTAAATCTCTGTTCAGTTCCATGGCGGGGTTGTAAAATACTGGCGCCTTAGACGGGGCATATTCCCAAGCTTCCTTCACATAAGCCGAAAGCTTAGGCACTACTACGCTCACCTTCCCCTCCTCCACGATTTCTGTAGGAAAACTAAAATTCAAGCTCTACATCCCCCAAATGACTTGACATTATGCGCGTAATTTAATGTGTAACTTGATATTTTACTTGATTCTATTGAAGCTTTTATAGTGAAGACTGGATTATTAGAAGTTATCTAAGCGTAGACTGCTACAAAAATCCTAAATGGCCTGGTGTATACCTTGAAACGGCTTGTATTCGTGACCGGACATCCCGGCGTCGGCAAGACAAGTGTTCTACTTCGGACCGCGGATAACTTAAAAAATAAGGGATACATGGTTGGCGGCATGATCAGCCATGAGGTTCGTGAAGGAGGATTCCGCGTGGGCTTCGAAATCATGGATTTTTCAACAGGACAGAGAGGATGGTTGGCCCACGTAAACCAGCCAACTGGTCCTAAAGTCAGCAAGTACAGGGTTAATTTAACTGACCTTAACGCCATAGGCGTGAACGCCATTCTCAGTGCCGTAAAGAACGCTGACATAATCATTGTAGACGAAATAGGGCGCATGGAACTTTTTTCACAAGCCTTTAGGGAGGCCGTTGTCCAAGCAATAGAAAGCAAAAAGCCCATGTTGGGAACCATTCATTTTAAGGTGAGAGACAGCCTCGTAGACGCTATCAAAACAAGAGAGGATGCAGAGATTCTTGAGGTAACTTACGAAAACAGAAGACATCTCCACACCCAAATTGTTGATAAAGTCATCCAATTCTTACAAAAGTTATCTTAACGCGTTTCATTAGAATTAGTGAAGGTCTTTAGTATGCGAGTAGCTGGGGTTGATGACGCTGGTCGCGGGTCGGTTATTGGTCCCCTCGTCATCGCGGGCGTTCTGCTCGAAGACAAGGATTTACATAAGCTCGTGGATTTAGGTGCGAAGAATTCTAAACGCCTTTCGCCTCGTAGGCGAGAACAGCTTGTTGCGGAGATAAAGGAGTTGGCCCTCAAATATCATATCGCGATGTTGTCCCCAGCTGAGATCGACAGGGTAGTTGAAACTGGAAGAAAACTCCACAAGCTGAATCGGCTTGAGGCTCAGACAATGGCTAAAGTAATAACGGTTCTTAAGCCTGACGTAGCCTACGTGGACGCCTCAGATGTGTTAGCTGACCGATTTAAGCAGCATATTGCGGAAAATCTTTCCTTCAATGTTCGGATAATATCGGAACACAAAGCAGATACAAAGTATCCGATAGTTTCGGCGGCTTCCATCCTAGCCAAGGTAGAACGTGACAAAGTGATTTCTGAGCTGCGGGAGAAACACGGGAACATAGGTTGTGGTTACCCGACTGATCACAACACCATCAGATTTTTAGAAGGTTGGATCAGAAAGTTTGGGTCTTACCCAGATTTTGTACGCAGATCGTGGAAGCCGGCGAAAAGACTGAAAACAAAAGCAGAGAAGGAACAAACGAGGCTGGTTTAGAAGCGTTATTCTTAATTTTCTTTTGTGTCAGATTCAGATAACCTGATAAGAATTTTATAGAAACGACGCAAACTTCTAAACGCGGCGTATATCAAAATTATTGTGAAAGAGAGGGGGAGAAACTGGGAGGGCTGACGGAAAGCGTTGGACAGATGTACGCCGCAGCTTTTTTGGGTTTTAAATAAAAGACCGGAAATGAAGGTGCACGTAAAACAGAAGAGGCTGTTTAGAGTTGTGCGATAAACTCTTCGGGGAAACGCATTTTCACTAAGTCCTCATGGTGGATCAATGAAATGTTGTTGTTTGGAATTTTTTTGCCATCGGTTATGAAGACTGGCTGAGCGTTTATGACTTTGCCAACGCTTATTATTTCCTCTGTCCTCTGATCAACGTTCCGTTCTTTTTTATCCGCGACTCCGCCGATTATTTTTAAGTTTTTCTCAGAACATTGAGCTATAAAGTCGAAGGGTGCTCTATATGTGTGGGCTACCCTAAAGTCTAATTGAGCAAACTTCCTCAAAACCGTTTGTAAAAAGCGATGCTTGACAATTATGCGTTTGGCTTTGGCGAAGAAGCCTGTGCTTGGAGGAGTTGGTTGAAATACGTCTATGAATTGCACGACTGGAACTCCTAAAACCCACTCAAGCTTGTAGGTTGCGGACACTAAGGCTTTAGCCATTCCCCTTTCGTAACCGTAAAGGGTTCTTCTAGAGATTCCCATCATTTCTGCCATCTTTCCAACTGAAAGCCCAAGTTCTTGCCTTCTTTTTCTAATTAGGTTTCCGTCAAGTTTGATGTAGTAGCCTCCGTGTCCAGCTTCTACCAAGGGATGCATTCCATGTAAAACCATGTCTTCGAGGGTTTTGGAGTTGATGGCGTAAATGTTATACCGTGAGTAGACTGTGTCGTCTTCTAGGGGTTTTCGACGAGTTTTTTCGCCGATGATGAGGGGTGTGGCTGAGAAACATTCGGAGATTGTTTGGAGTTCTGAGGCGTCTTTGGCGAAGACGTTTCCGATGTTGGCGTAAACTTTCATGAAGGCGAGTTTTTCGTTTTTTTGGGCTGCGAAGTCGAAGCAACTTGGTCTTGAGGTGCATCTTCTGGATAGTTGGAAGCCTGCCTTTTCTAGTATGCTTTCGGTGGTGTTGAGGATCTCCGTTCTTTTCATCGCCTTCCCTCAGAAGTAGAACCTTTGTGAGGGTCTCATATAAACATATACAGTTGGCTTGTTTGCCTCTCTCTGTAGGAATCCTACGCTTAGACCGTATGGAATCAGAGGGAAAACATATTCCTACGGTTTTACCGTTGTTTTGGATAGACGTCATTTTAGATTCTAGATTCCCCAGAGATCTTCCTCTTCCTCTGTCATTAAATCCTCAGTGCATCCATCGCAGTATCCATCTCTTTCTCTTTCGTATTCTTCCTCTGAAATCTCTTTACCACAGTATTGGCATCGCTTCATTTTAGATTCCTTGTCTTTAACAAAGATGTATTCCTTTTGTTTTCGTTTTCCTCTTTTGCCTTTATAGGGTTCGTTTGCTAATCCAGAAAGGACTCTCCATACAACAAAGAAAACAATACCTAACACGACGAATATCAGCATTTTAGAACAACTCCTTTAATCGTTGCCATAGAGATTTAGGTTGCGGTAGTATTGGTATTGGAACATGATAAGGTTGTGGCGTCCTTTTTGGTTCAAATAATGGAACATTGATTATTTTGAGCTTTTCCCCTAGCATGTATATGAAATAGCCTAAGTCTAATTCTTGAGCAATTCGAAGCCAATCTAAGCCATGATAATTTCGCATTTTTCTTTTGACGTTTTCCTCTGGATTAATTCGCCCATAATAGAGTTGACTACAGAGACGGATAAAACTACTGTCAATCAATGCCAAATCTGAACTTACTGCTAAAACTCTGATTCGATGGTTTCTTCCAGCAGACGCAATTCTCATAATATTTTGAGATTCTTTTCCCCTTAAATTCTCCAGGTATAATTGTGCTTCCTCTAGGATTATCAATGTCCATTTACTAGGGTTCAAGACTTGTTTGTTCCAAATTTGCTCTAGGCAAAAATTAACAGAGTTTCGTTGCATATCTGGAACCAGCAAGCTCATATCGTAAATCATTGATTCTGAAGGGAACGGAATATACCATTCTTCTTTTCCATCATCGTGGTCGTTAGCCTTCAATGTATAATAGAATGGGACATCTGAGATTTTCTGATAGTTGCCTACGTTATCGAAAACTATGATTCGCCAATCAAGATTCTGTAATATTGAAGCTATTCCACATGCAAGCCTAGATTTTCCAGTTGAATTTGTTCCAACAATCAATGTGTTGCTTTTTTGTTGTTCTGGAATATCGAAATCAATGCTAAATTTTGAAGCATAACATGTTTTTATAGATGTTCGTTTAATGTCGTTGCTGTCCATGTTCATTTTTCTTTTCCTCCTATTTTTGTGGGTGGCAATATAGCTGCCACGACATCTTAAAAACCTTTCTTTTTGAGCCCTTTTTTTAAATACAGGCGTTTTTGAGCTTATTTTTCGGAATGCTACATAAGCGGATTTTTTGGCATGAAATTTTTGGGGAGAAATTTGGGTAATAATTAGAGTTACGGGGAAGCCTTCCACAACTCGAATCCCAACTCAAACAAACCTTGAAACCAGATTCCAGCCTCATTCTCACATACCACATAAGAGCCAAAACGAAAACTTGGCATTTCGCTGAAGGCTTAAACAAGCATTTAGAATTTCGAGAGGCTCTCATTAGAATTAGATTCTGGAAGAGGTAGGGGTTCAAATTTGCGGAGAACATTACTTGTTGACAAGGAGTTGTGTTGCAAATTAAGGCTTAACCTTCTTCTTATTGTTGCAAATCAATTGTTAGCTCGCCTTTTCTATAAACGCTAACAATCCATTAATCTTGGGAAGGTGCCTCACCACGTTGGGCGACATATGCCCGTTGGGTGAAGCGTCAATGCCTCAGAAGGCTTGTGGACTGGCTCTACCAAAAGTTCAAACACCAAACAAAGCCTGAAACCATCTACCGCAAGCTAAAAATATAAAAACGCAAAACTTCAGTTGTATTTAAACGAATTAAGCATATATGAGTTTCTAATAGAAATGTTATTGCCATAAAACACTTTATGAACCCACCCTCAAAAACCTCTGTGATCGTCATGCTTTGTTGCTTAAATAAACCTTCTTGGGTTGCTCTGATGCTTTTCCATCACGATTTTGTTGTGGATTGGCCGGCTTTACCTATACCATATGAGCAGGTTGTAGACAAAGCATTTGATGAGCAGCTCTTGGAAGGCGTAAACGGGCTTTAAAGCCCTCACGTACTCTCCAAACCGTCTTTTCAGCGTTGAAAACGCTGTCTCAACAAGCCATCTCATACCATAGCCAAGCCTTTTCCGCCATTCTGGTTGTTGCTGAGCCAGCACCGCCCGCCTTCTGGCAGGGCAGCCCCTCGCCAGCCTGGAAGAGTTCCCCCTCACTCGTATAACTGGTTTAACGCCCAGCTCTTGGAGGAGGTTGAACAGCTCCTTAGAGTCGTAGGCCCGTCTGCCAGCAGCTTGGCCATGTGCACCTCCCTGCTTGCTTCTCTGATGAGGGGCTCAGCCACCTCGCAGTCGTGAACCCTTTCATCCGTCAGCCTCACGCTCACTATCTCCTTTGTCTTGACGTTGACCGCTATATGCAGCTTAACCCATCCCTTCCTCCCCTCCCTCTTCCACTCACCGTGGTTTGTCACCTTCCAGCCCGTGGCGTCTATGGCTATGACCGCTGGCTCCCCAGCGTTTCCAACCCTCAAGTTAACCGGCACCTTCAGCCTCTTCTCCCTTCTGAAGGTGGTTGTGTAGTTTGACACCCTCTCCAAACCAAGCAGGCAGGCAAACCCTCCTCGCCAAGCCTTCAGTCTGCCTGTAAGGAAGGTTGAAGTATGTCCTAAGCACGGCTATGGCTGAGATGGCGGCGTCGCTGTAGACCCACGGGCGACCCCTCCTCAGCCTTTTCGGCTTCTTGGAAAAGAAAGAACCCACGAGGCTTGTGTCAAATATGACGTCAACCTCCCTGACAAGCCGATCATTGTAACTACTCTAATCCACAATCATTCACCAACCATAACTTAGAACAAGAAAAACATATATATTTGCAGCAAAGCATCAGTATGAAAATGAGTTCAACTACAACATCCAAGACGTAGTTGGCGTGTCCCTTTGCCTAAGCATACGAACGAAACCTCCAGCCTGAAGCCCTTCTTCGAACCAAAAAGCGCTGCAATTATTGGAGCCTCCAGAACTCCTGGCAAACTCGGATACAACATTCTAGGAAATCTAATTGACCTAGGGTTCAGAGGCAAAATCTACCCCGTGAACCCAGAAGCAACTGAAATTCTTGGGTTAAAGGCGTACCCTCGGGTTGATCTAATCCCTGAAGACGTGGACGTTGCGGTTGTAGCTACCCCTGCCTCAACGGTGCTTGAAATTATGGAAGGTTGTGCCAGAAAACGAGTGAAAGGAGTGGTCATAATCTCTTCTGGCTTCTCTGAGGAAGGAAACACGGCTTTGGAGGAAAAGATGCTTAGGATTGCGAAGGAGGCTGGAATACGCATTGTCGGACCCAACACCACTGGAATATTAAACACCGCCAACGGCTTCACTTCTTCCTTTGTGCCTGGAATCGGCAAAGCCAAGAGGGGACACGTTGCTGTAGTTGCCCAAACAGGAGTTTTTCTCGGTTTCCTACTAGACTACATCATAAGTTCTCAGCAGTTCGGCCTAAGCAAGGTTGCGGGTCTCGGCAACAAATGCGATGTGGACGACGTGGAAGTGCTGAACTATCTAGAGCAAGACCCAGAAACCAAAGTCATATGCATGTACATCGAGGGAGTCAAAGATGGCAGAAGCTTCTTAACGACCGCCCGAAGGGTTTCGAAAAGAAAGCCAATTCTAGTTTTGAAGTCAGGGGTCACGGAGAGGGGATCAAAAGTCGCCACGTCCCACACTGGATCCCTAGCTGGAAGAAGCGAAATATTCGACGCAGCATGTAAACAAGCTGGAATAATTCGGGTAGAAAGCTTCGAGCAACTAATAGATTTTGCGAAAGCCTTTGCCCTACAACCCCTGCCCAAAGGAAATAACTTAGGGGTGATGAGTATTACTGGCGCCGGCTGCGTCATCGCTGCGGATTCGGCCATAAAAAATGGGTTCCGAATTCCTGATCTATCCAGCGAAACCATCGAAGTCCTCCGGAAGATTTCGCCTCCTTGGCATGAAAGGGTAGGGAATCCTGTGGACCTTGGGCCGGCTATGGAGGTGGGAATGTATTCGTCGTTTGATGCGGAAAAGTTTTTTCATATGGGTTTTAATGCAGTTTTGCAAGATAAAAACTTGGACAGTCTCATAGTTTTGTTCTTTAGTCTTCCTGGAGGATTCTTGTTATTTGATAGGGCTGTTTCCAGCCTACTTTCCATCGTAAAGGAGACACCAAAGCCCTTATTCTTTTCAATCACGGGGGACAAAGAAGCAACAGATGAAATAACAAAATTGTTGGAAAGTAAGGGATTTCCAGTCTATCCGGACGTAACAGGGGCAGTCAAAGCAATGTCTGCCATGTACCAATATTACAAATCCAATCGTGCCTCCCCAGTTTCGGCGCCTCATGGAACTTCAAGCTAGTAAAAATGAAAAAGCCCAAGTTGAGTCTAAGCCTAAACAAGTCAACGCCAGCTAGTCAGCCGTTCTGCCTTCCATTGAAAGCCACTTCGGTTGATGCCATCGCACGAAGCAACCCCAACGGTTGGTGGAACAGTTAACCGACTTTTGTCGGCCTGTTCAAGCGTGCTTCTCAACTTGGGCGTATGTGTGTGTCAGGTATATATCAACATAAAGTTTTTTGAGATCGTCAAGGAGGCCGGGACAGGCTGTCCATGCTACATCATATACAAGTATGGGGCTGGCCGAATTCTCGCCATGATGGTGACCCCCGAATGGATGGGTCGGTGCGCGAACCCAGGCGCGAACGCAATGTACACCCTATACGATGACCTGTACACCGCGTGTATGTGGGCTGGCGGCCAGAAGAGCGGGTTTTGAAACAAACAAGATACACCAAGGAAACGCTCAAATTCATTTTATTTAAAAAGTGGAAAATCGTTGCGGAAACTTGACTCAAGGTCCCCGAGCAATCATGTTTCAAATTAGAGCAACAAAACTTACCAATGTCGATAAGTTTTGAATTCAGAGAAAAAGGTGATAGTGTCAAGTAACGGTGAAGGGGGTCCTATGGTACGCTGAAGTCAACGGTCATCGTTACACCCGCGGCACTGATATCGATCACTGCGAAGCCTGTGTATCGGCGACCATAGGCTTTACTGCCTGGTTTCGTATTATCTGCGAAGCCTGTTGGACTTGAATGGTAGGGATCATTGGCATCGCCATAGTTTCTATCACGCCAGTGGTCAAGATGCTGGAAGCCTCCATCATCCCATCTATTCGTCTTTTTTGAATCGCCCACATGCCATATGAGGATTCCAGCTCCTGGCAGGTAGCTGTCGTATCCAGTTTTCTCGCGATTTTCGATGAGGAAATATTCCTTTGAGCTAATTTCGAACTAAGATCCGAGGTTCAGGGGAGTGGCATCGCAGAAACTATGGCACCCGCAATGAAGGCAGGGTAGGGTTGAAGAGCCTTCGATCGATCTACTTTGGCAAGAGCACGAATCTCCCCTGGGCTACCAATCAAATAAGCTTGTTCGAAAATTAATATTGTGCACGAAATATTTTTGAGGCGGCCGTTTCAGCTGCCCTGAGGATTGGTTGCCTGCAAAGGGTGACTGGGCAAGCTGATACCGGGACTTTAGTGACTTTTTCAACCACAGTGCTAACGATGGGAGCGCAAACGATTGCCTTTGCCCCTTCTCGCTGAGCTCGAACGGCGGCCACAATGACATCCTCTATGGTTGTGGCGGAATATTCTCTGATAGGGATTCTATGATTTTCAATTTCTATGTATCGGGAGTCGATTGTGTCGAGGGTTGGTCGAGCAGCGATGATGGCTATGAACGGCTCGCCCTCCTCTTCGACACTTTCTAACCTCTTAAGGGTTTTTATGATCTTGCGGTAGGTGGAAAGACGTGGATTAATTCTCTTACCTGAGAGAATCTTGTAAAGGGAGCTTTCTGAAACGCCGGAAAGCCTGCTTAACTTCTTGGCATCCAGACGCGATTCTTCTAAAGCTTTCTTCAGAGCCTTACGAAAAGCCTCCTCAGACTCTAAACTCGACTGGACTACATCTTCCCAAAGTGATGGTTTACTCATATTAATTCCTATTGTACATTTTTTTATTTTAAATTTTCCTCATTGTACATTAACACCGTCACATTTATAAATCTTATTTGCGTAAGAAAGAAGGCCTGGAGGGATAAGTTTGAAAAGGAGGTTAGCCGCAGTAATCATAGCTATCGTCACTATAGCCGCAATTGCAACAGGGGTTTACTACTTACTTTATCTAATTCCAACTGGTCCTCCTGGATTAACGAAGTTACGTGTGGGTCACCTCCTGGCTGACCAACTTCACCAACCGGGCTGGGTCGTGGCTAAGGAGGAAAATTATTTTGCGGATGAAGGATTTGAAGTTGTCCACAGCGAATACCCATATGGTTCTGTGGAGATGGAACACTTCGCCGCTGGAGAAATCGATGTCGCATACGTTGGGGCAGTGCCACTCCTAACTGCTCGTGCCGCTGGAGTAGATGTAATCGCCGTAGCCTCATCGAATACAGAAGGTTCTTCCATAGTCGTCGCAGGGGAAATACAAAATGTCGCCGACCTAGCCGGGAAGACTATTGGTTCGCCAGGCATTGGTTCAATACAGGACTACATGTTAGACAGAGTTAAAGCGATGTATAACATCACATTTAATGTTCACCGTGCCAAAGTAACCCTTTTGATTGAAAAATTCTCGACGCATGAAATCGATGGCTATATCGCGTGGGAGCCTCACGCCACACATGCAGTTGTAAAGGGAATACGAGGAGCACATACTCTACTCACATCACATGAGATTCTAGAAGGCCACCAATGTTGTGTCGTGGCAGTTCGCGGCGACTGGGTGAGGGAGGCGCCATACATCGTTAGGAGAATTATCCGTTGGCACATGAAAGCCATGAGGTGGGTGCTAGAGCACCCTAAAGAAGCTGAAGCCCTCATCGCTAACTACTCAAAATTGCCAATTGAATTAGTCGAGAGGGTTTACCCGATTGCAAAATATCCGTATCCACCACTCGTGCACGTGAACAGTTGCAGAATCATGTTAGAGGGACAAATAGAAGCTGGTAAAATAAAGAGTGAAGATGTTCCTGACAAAGAAAAGTTCCTGAGCAAGGCTATCAACAATTCATTCGTCGAGAGTCTGAATGAGGAACTTAAACCTCCAACATCTCTGGTTTCCTACTGTGAAATCGGGGGACCCGCATTAAAGTGGAGTGCCAGCGCCTTTGTCGAGACCCCAAAGTGTCCTAAAATTTTCGAGAGACAAGGACCAAAGTCAACTACCCACGGATGAATCCGTGGGCTTGCACGTCGCTTCAGCTTTTGGCTGCGATACTGCTGAGGCGGTGCGTTTGGCTCGTTGACGGGCTTGTAGAGATAACTTTTAGGCATGTATAGTTGAAAGCGAAACTACGCCTTTATTGAGGTACAGCTTAAAGGTTCGTTGGTTGTAGCGGATGGCACTATAAGGCTTCTTTTGTGGAAGGCACCTCACTTACTCGTTTAAGCATGTCGAATGCTTGGTATCGTAAGCATTGAATCATACTTGACTGAAGCATCGAGTACTTCTGTTTGATGCCATAGTAGGTTAAATGATGCACCTTAATCTTGCTGTAGGCTTTAGCTTCAAAACCACCTTCAAAACTTCGTTGCGGACAATGTTGTAAAGCTCAACAGTTTTCTTAAGAGAATCATCAGAACCTAACGTTAGCTTAACTATTCTCTGCATCGCAACCATCAACTTTAAGCGTTGGTGTGATTAAAAAGTTTTGGGCAAATTCCTTCCACGTTTAAAAACGTGGGTTTCCTTTGCCCGATGTCAACTATGAAGAACATCATTACATCTAATAAAATACTAAAAGCACTATTAAACATGCTTGCCATCGGGGTTTTCATCGGCCTATGGCAACTGACGGCTACCATAATTAAATCCCCTTTTTTTCCAGACGTTAAGAAGGTTACAGCGGCGTTTATTGACTTGGTAAATCACGGGGACTTAGAAGGCTACTCGCTCCTTACGCACATAGAAGCAAGTTTAATTCGCATCGGAGCCGGCTTCGGTCTTGCATGCTTGATAGGGATTCCACTAGGGTTATTAATGGGCCTCTTTCCCGCCGTTTATGACGGTTCAAGGGCTGTTATTGAGCCGATCCGGTACATACCGCCCATAGCTTGGATACCGCTCATCATTGTGCTTCTCAGAGGTTTCTCACGGTACGTCTTCATAATATGGCTCGGAGCCTTCTTTCCGATTCTAATAAACACCCTCACAAGCATCCCAAGAGTAACCCCTGTTCACATTAACGTAGCGAGAGTTCATGGCGCCGATAGGGGCTACACAATACGGCACATAGTAATACCATCGGTTTTGCCCGAAATCCTTGCGGGTATGCGGGTAGGATTAGGAGTAGGGTGGATGTGCATTGTGGCAGCTGAAATGATTGGAGGAGAAATGGTAGGTTTAGGCTATTTAATACTGAAATACGCAGACATGTACAGGATGGAGTATACTATAGTTGGCATGGTGCTTATAGGCATCATCGGACTTATCATGAACGAGGTTCTTTTACAAATTGAAAAACGTCTTTTCAAGTGGAGATGGGAAGTAGTTGTCTAAGGTTGAGGTTAAAAACCTCACTAAAAGCTTTGATGATCTACTTGTCTTGGATGACATTAGCTTTTCCCTTTATGAAAATGAGTTTCTGTGTATATGCGGTCCAACAGGCTGCGGCAAAACCACTCTCCTTAACATCATGACCGGATTGATACCTCCAACCAAGGGTTCGGTTCTCCTAGGTGATGAGCCTATCGATCCGCGAAAGCACAACAT
>LIHK01000026.1 GCA_001399795.1 Candidatus Bathyarchaeota archaeon BA2
CTGCATGGGCTCAATCCTCTCCTCCCTAGCCTTCTTCACAATCTTGTCCTCAGCCGTGTCCGCGGTCAAGTGTCCTACATCCGTGATGTTCTGAACGTAGAAAACTGAAAAACCCCTGAATTCAAGCCAACGAACAATCACGTCAAAGGCAAGATACGTCCTAGCGTGACCTAAATGAGCCCAATCATAAACCGTGGGTCCACAAACGTATATTCCAACACGATTCTTCCTTAACGGCTTGAACGTCTCAACTTTACCGCTCATGGTATTGAAAACTCGTAGCACCATCCTTTTTCACCTAGAGGAAATATCCGGAACCCAATCAGCAACTGCTATTTTCGGGCAAACAAAACTTTATGGATGCCTCAATTTAAACGTTATATCAGGCACTTAGCTGGGCTTTCCTTTTTTGCACGGTATTAGTTTGGGACACGTTAAGCACTCGTCGGGAATTGGAAATTTCTTTTGAAGAGTCTTCAGAAATCCAAAGTAGTATGGACATTCCAGAGGCTGTTTTTCCTCTTTGACAGCGAACTCCACTTTGGAAAAACAGTGAGGACAAGCATAGTAGGTTTCTCGGGGTGCCTTCGACAGATCGGTCAAGACGAGAACTTTCTGAAACGTCTTTCCACATTTAAGATTGGGGCAAACTAGGGATTTGTGGGCGTCCACTATTTTTTCAAGTTCTACTACGCGTTTTTCAGTTTTTCTTTGAAAATCAGGTACGTCCATACTCGCGGCTTCTCCTCTCTGAAATATGTATTAACCAATGATATACTTTCATTCGAGAGTTGCAGTATATCGAAAAGGGATATGTACCCACGAATTGTTTAATTTATGCTACATATTTCGACTTCATTAAACCTATATACCTTGGGCATGTTCAAGGAATTAACACTGAAAACGGAACAATGGGGATGCATTTGACGTCAAAATCTGGAGTCATCATTTGTCCGAATCCTAAATGTCAAAGAGAGATCGAAGAGCCCATTCTCTTAAACAATTTGTCGAAGACGCCGGCGGAACAGTACTATGCCTGTCCCCGTTGCCTAATCAAACTGGACATGGATGCTGAAAACGAAAAAGAAATTGTAAAGGAAACCGCGCCTAGTCCACCTGTAATCCCATCATTAGAAAAGGTTCTGGATGTGATTTCCGCTAGACCGCAAAAGGAAAAAAGAGAGGATAGAGAGGAAGCCCCCAAGGTTAAACCTCCAAAGGAAGAAAAAGAGGAAAAAGGTCCTGAGCGAAGAGAGAGCCCTAAGGGGTGTCCTCATCACTTCGGATATTTGGCTCACCGTCCCAAGGATGCTTCGATCCCACAAGAATGCTTAACTTGCAATAAAATAGTGGAATGTATGCTTAAAGTTTAGTTGCCCTTGTCAAAGTAAATCGAAAAGTGGATCACGAAGTTTTTGAAAACTGAGGTAGCGGGACTAAAGAAATTTACGTCCAATCAAGGTTCACTTTTCTTAGACGAATCTCGCCTACTGTACCATTCAAATTCGTTCTTTTTCATGAGGCACTCCACCAATTTTTGGCAACTCATGCATTCGTCAGGTATAGGATCACCCTTCGGAAGTTCTCGTAAGAATCCAAACATTGTGCATTCCGGCTGGCTTTCTTTGGCTACTCGTGTTATTTCCGCTGATGTTTTGGTGTTCCTTTGCTGTTTCCCGTGTTCTTCTGGCAACTTTATGAGGAATAGAACGAGGAAGAACAGGAGGTAGAATACAACTATCAAGATGATAAGGACTGGTGTTTCGAAAATCAGGAACATGTCACTTCACTTGATGGAGCATCACTTTTAATTTCAAAGGAGCTGAGCTTATAGACTTAATGAAGCATCTGTAAGTAACACAAATCTGTAGCCGAAAAATGTAAATATTTAGCTACTCGCCAAAGGATGCCTACTCCTAAAGAAAATTTTAGCTTGCTCCAAAATAACTGTGGAAAATTTAGGCGGATATATGACAAAACTAGGCTAAAAGTTCTCAACTAACAGTTTCCTTCTTTTAAAAAATCTTGACCGAAAGCGGCTACAAAATGTGAAAAGGCACGAGAATTAGGCACAAACATTTCAAAAATTGCTTAAAAGCCTTTAGACGAAGGTATGAGACGTTTTGGAAGTTTCAGAAGTAGAAACGAACGGAGGCATCGCTCACGTTGTCGAAAGCCGGTGTAACCAAGAAGGGCGCGGTTCTCCTAGGGAAACATGTTGCATGTGATGGCTTCGATGAAGACAAACCCTTGAGGGTGGTTACACACGCTCATTCTGATCACATGCTTGGCCTGCGACAAAGCTTGAAACGATGCGAAGCGGTGTTGATGACTCCAGCCACAAAAGATTTGATAGATGTTATGAAGGGTCCGCAGCTTCTCATGAAGGGAAACGTAAAAACCCTTGACTACGGGGAAACGCTCGCGTATGAAGATGAGCAATTGACGCTACGCTATGCGGACCATATTTTGGGCACGGCTCAGGTTCTCGTAGAAGACGCTGAAGGAATAAGGATTCTTTACACCAGCGACTTCAAGCTTTCTAAGACCCCGGTGGTTGAGGCTGATGTCCTTGTTTTGGAGGCTACTTATGGAAACCCTTATCGTGTGAGACCCTTCGGAATGATGGCTGAGGGCATCCTCGTTTCTTTGGTGGAGCAGGGTCTTAAGCGTGGACCAGTATACGTGTTTGGTTATCACGGAAAACTTCAAGAAGCCATGCAGATCTTGCATAAGGCTGAGGTAGAAGCGCCTTTTGTAGTTCCGGAACCTGTCTTCCAAGTTTCAAAGGTTTGTGAAAGGCACGGGATGAGGCTTGGAAACTGTCTTCTTTTGTCTAGCGAAGAAAAGGCCCAGTCGATACTAAACCAACATGAACCCTGCGTTGCCTTTTATCACATGTATTCCCGAAGAAACGTAGGGAAGGAAACCTTACGCATTTACGCAACCGGCTGGCAGTTTATAAAACCATGCCAGAAAATAGGCAAGGGTGAGTATAGGGTTGCCTTGAGCGACCACTCTGACTTTAATGGACTGCTTCAATACGTAGAAAAATGTAGACCAAAAATGGTTATAACAGATAACCATCGATCTGGAGATGCTCTCGCCTTGGCAAAGGAAATTGAAAGGCAACTGAATATTCCTGCAAGGCCTGTCCCGTCCTGAGCAGAACATTTAAGATTTTCGTTGTCGTTGTTTAGGACGAAACAGTTTGTTGTCCACACTCAAACAGGTGCACCTATTGCTCATGTTGATAGGAGGAACCGTTTTAGCAGTCGGCTTAATTGCACCATGGTATTATCGCACTGAAGGGGAAAAACGTTATTCTATGTCCACGATGGGCGGATCACTTACAGACAGGTTTGGTCGTGAATTTTTTAATCCCCTAACGGCTTACATTTCCCTCTGTTTCGCCCTAGTCTCCGCACTGTTTCCCTTCGTGAGCACAAAACTGTCTGAGGGCACCAAGAGAAAATACGTGGCTATCTTGAGCTGTTTTGCAGGGATTTGCGCTTTGATGAACATCGTGTACATCCATTCTTGGCTCAGCTGGGCTAACACTCCATTCATTTGTTACGATTCGGAAGTGAGTTGTGGCCCCCTGATTGGTTATTTCCTCACGTGGGCTGCTATTGTTCTGCTTTTTGCGTCCACCCATTTTTCAAAGGGCTTAACTCAGACGCCTGCAAAAAGCTGAAGGTCGGAAGGCATCGCAGAAACTCTTTGTAAGATAGCCCATCGTTCACGTTTTCCACTTATGAAGTCTTCTACCTTGTTTGGCTTTAAATTTTGAGTTTTTGTGGATCGATTCGTTTTAGCCCTTTGATGAAATCGTATTTTTCGTCGGTTGATATTATGGTGTGGTCTGGTACGTTGGCGCTTAAGGCTGTGGCAGCATATATGGCGTCAAAGATGGATGTTATTCCATAGGTGTCCATGATGCTTAATGCTGTGAGGTAGGTTATATATTCTGGAGCAATGTAATTCAAGTTTTTAATTGTGGCTATTTTAGCCTCGTTTGCCATGATTGTTTGAAGAGGTGCATAGTCGGAAAAAACGTAATAGAGTTCGTGAAAGACCTCTGTGGAGGCTTGAACTGGCCTTAGCCGACCTTTTTCGACGGCGTCTATTATCGCAGTGGCTACCTTTTTCAACCAGTCTTCCTTTTTCATATAGGCAATGAATACGTCGGACTCCAGAAGCAAAAACATCACCTAATCTTACTTTTGTTTATCCATTCCTATCGTAACTTCTTCTCTGGCCTTTTCCTCCGCCCTCTTCTTCAATTCTTGTATCGAAGCCTTAACGTCTATTTCGATAATTTTTTCTGGGACCGGAATGAGCAAAAATGATGCACCGTAAGGCATGATTATAGCCTTATCCGCTTTAAACGGTATTTCTTTAGGAATATATATCCTCCTTTGTGAATCAACTTTTACCAGAGACAACTCTAACTACCGTAAAAACATATTTTTGGAAAAATTTAAACTTTATGGAGTTTTTACCGTTCCCGTTTTCCAGCTATGAAATCTTCCACCCACTGTTTCGCTACGTCGTCTGGAACTTGAACTGGCGGATGCTTAAACGCGTACGAAGAGATGCTGGTTAATGGACCGCCTATTCTCCGGTCAAGGGCCATTTTCACCGCCCTTATAACGTCAATAACCACCCCAGCGCTGTTTGGCGAGTCTTCCACCTCCAGTTTCGTCTTGATTGTGACTGGTTGATTTCCAAATTTTTTGCCTTTGATGAAGATGTAACAGATTTTTTTGTCGCTCAGGAAAGGAACATAGTCTGACGGGCCTATTCTGGCGGAAACCTTGTAGGGAACCAAGCTTGTAACAGCTTCAGTCTTGCTGATTCGCTTGGTTTTCAGCCTCTCCTCAACGGTCATGTTTTGAAAGTCTGTGTTTCCACCGAGGTTTAGCTGATAAGTTTCCTCCACCTCAACTCCCCTGTCCACGCATAATTTGATCAGATTTCGATGGAGAATGGTGGCTCCAAGCTGGCTTTTTATGTCGTCGCCAGCCACCGGAAGCCCTTCTTCCTCAAACTTTCTGCTCCATTCACTGTCTGAGGCTATGAACTCTGGAATGCAATTATGGCTAAAAACCCCTAATCCGTGCATGAAATTGTGAGTGCCCTCTATTTCAAAATCGTAAAGGTTACCTTCATAGGAACATTCCTGAACACGGAGAACCTTGGCAAAGTAAACATCACCAGTGTAAAAGCGACGAAGCTGTTCGGAGACGGGCGTCAACGAATCTCTACGGAAGTAAGATCTTGACTTAAGCAGGTACATGGGACTATGACGGCTCCTCAGGTTTGGTTTAATGTCTTGTGGTTGGACAAAGAGGGAAGGAACCCTCGCATGGATCGGAATCCCTCTACCGCGCTGGGAACTAATGGTTTTATGGAGCAGAGGATTTCTAGCATTCATTAATTTAAGGTCTAATCTCTCAATGTCCTTTCCTTCCAACCGTATGATGAAGTGTCGGTACTCATCGCGCCTTGGTCGCACTCCCTTAGGTAGTGAGGTAGCGGGTCTTTTTACTTCAGCGAAGACCGGACAGACTCCGCACTTCAGAAGCAGAAACAGTAAGCCCGAAAGAAGAGCCTCGCTGGCCGTTGAAGCGGACAGAACAACAGCTGGAACTTTATCTGAAACGTAGAACTTCGATCCGTCCCCAATGAAGTATCCGTCTAAGAATGCGCGAACTAATTCAATCGGCCATGAGTAAACGTGAGGTGGCACCTCTTTATTCCGCGCTCCTCCTTTTATCTTTAAAATATCACGAAGTATACATACAGCGAGTTTATTCAGGAGCAAGAGTTCGGTGCTTCTTCCTTTGCCAGCCCGTATGTGAACCTCATCATTAAAAAACTGTCTAGCCCAATCATGAACCTTTTGGATAACATCTTTCTCTTTTCCTCCAACCGAAATGCAGACCTGGGTCTGGTGATACCGGCCTTCTGCTATAAAAAGCCCTAACCAACGAGCTAGATCCTCGTTAACTTTGAGAAGGGCTGGCACCTCTTTTTTTGATTTTTTGAAGCGAAGTTTAAGTTCCCTCCTCCGGTCTTTGCATGATTCAATTTTTAGGTAAAGAGATAGTGGAAAATACTTTCTCCTTCGGAACATTCTCATTCTATCATATGTTATTCCCAATCTTTCCGCTTGCTTTCTAACTGAAATGCCTGCAGGGCGCAACAAATTCTCTAAGTTCCCAGTTACCGTTATTTTATCTGTATAGGGTTGTGTAGCAAATTCTTGAATGAGATCAATCTCAGTTAAGAAAACAGACTCGGCTTGGGGCAAACGATTTGCCAGAGGCAACAAGTCTCCAACTTTGATGTATTTTGCAGGCTTCGTTACAATTCCTCCCGGAGTTAAAACTAGGAGTGGGTGATCAGGGCTGACCGTTATTTTCCGGCCACCTTGGATAGTTATTTTCGATACAGAACCGGTTCCCTTCCGCTTTAGTATTCGCTTCACCTCTGAAAAACATGTGAGAAACGAAACAGGATCGAACGAAATTACTGATACAGGCTTCTTTGGCTCGTACCAAGCAGCATCTCCCTTTCTGGCGACCACTTTCTTCTCGTCCGTAAGCTCCTCTACAAGTTTTCCGATGGGCATAACTTGAATACCGGTCCCAATCTTTACAGGTACAAACTCGGAGTGGGGCAAGCAGTTCACGAAGGCGCAGCCAGCGTCTATGGCTGCTTGAGCGTAGTGGCGTGTTGCCTCGTAACTCCCAACGGGGAGGAAGTTCACTAGCATGTCGGCTTCAGCCTCCCTAAGCGCATCGGACACACTCACTGGCTTAACCTCCTTTTCGTTATAGATTTGGAAGGGTTCCCTCATGTGGGGAGCAACCCCGTCCAGAATTGGGCTTGGAAGAACCTTCACGTTAAGCCTAGGCACGCCTGCAAACTTGGCGCAGCAGTTTGGCTCCATGAAAATGGCGTCTTCTAGGTCCTTGCCTATTTTCCGTTTGTCCACGTCGAAGGCGGCGACAAACTTTATGTCGCGAACGTGGTAGCCTCCAAAGTTCACGTGCATCAACCCGGGAACCTTCTCGTCTTCTGCCACATCTTTGTAATACTCGACTCCTTGAACTAGGGCTGAGACGCAGTTACCCACCCCAGCGATGGCAACTCGAACATCGGGCAAACCATATTCCTCCATGCAAAGTTGAATAATTTCGGTATAGACTCACAAACGCTTTATTGTCCAATTCCTATTTAATTTATTCACGTCAAAGAGTGCAAATGGAGGTTTACTCATGGAAGAAACGATTGTTAGAAGTGAACCCTTCAAGGAAATCGTGGTCATGGAGCATACCCGTTTTCCAACACCGGACGACTTGGCGCGCTTTGCCAACATTGCCGCCGGAGGGAAAACAACCGGCATCTACTGGGCAGATGGAGTGGCGTTCATCTATTACCCTCTGCCCACAACAACCGAGATAGCCGCGAAGGCTGTCATAGAAGAGAAAAAGGTTTACTGGGCCTTCGTGAGTTACGTCCTTATGCCTGAATACCGTCCATTAATCGAAACGAAAGAAAAAATCATTGTTCCAGTTATCAACATGTCCACGAGTCCCTTGTTTCAAAAGGTCGCCAAATGGCTAAAAAAACAGCGTTAAACAAAAGGCGGTAATAAGAAGAGTGGCTACGTTATGGCGAAGGAAAAACTAGGAATGTTAAGTTAAGTCTCTTTGTTTATGTCGTTTATTGTAGTTCCTTATGTACCGTCTGGTGGCTTCCCCTAGCTCCTCAATGCTCTGGTACGTGTGGTTGGGGGGAAATAGGCCAATATGTTCGTTTCTGGGGGGCTTCATTAAATAGAGTTGCTTCGCTTAGAAAAGCTTATATGTCTTATAACCGCTTACACATTCAAGGAAGCAATATGAAACTTGTGGAGTTTACAAAGGAGGGACTCATCGTAGAGGCTCTCATGAAGGGCCCGCTTCGATACAAAGAACTTAAAGAAAAAACTAGAATGAGCGACGCTTGGCTTTCAAGAAAGCTCCGAGATCTCCAAAACCTGGGCGTCATAATATCAAAGGAAGAAAAATACTACCTGGAATGGGGAAGGTTCAGAGAAGCTCTAAAACATGAGAAAATCCATATAGCCCGAATGATCGCCCAAGAAATTGCTAGAACATACAACGTAGTAGCCGTTATTCTCTTTGGAAGCTTGGCTCGTAATCAACGAAAAGAGGCAGACATCGACCTACTTGTCGTCACCCTCGAAAACAATTTCAACCCATTTAAAATAGCTTTACAGATGCTTCACAGATTCTCCGTTGCCGTAGACATCCTCCACATTAGATTAGATGAGATGTTAAGATGGTTTTATGAGCCCCCACTGATTCTTTTCGGAATCCTCAGCGGATACGAAATTCTTTACGACGAAGGCTACATGAGGCAAATCCTCAAAACATTAAAGGAGCAAATCCTCAAAAACTGGACATACATACCGGAGAAGGAATTATGGCTCAGGAAAGAGCTATTACCACACATATTAAAGCCGCAGAAGAATACCTAGGAGCGGCCAGAAAACTAATACGTGTAAACGAACACTTCGCCGCTGTACTCTGCACTGCCACTGGCACAGAAAGAGCTGCTATGTCGTTAATCCTCTACCTCGGCGCTAGACCAGCCACAAGACATAGACACCACGAAATCCTAGAAACGCTAAAACCCCTTCAAAGAAGAAAACAGAAAACAATATCAAGAAACAATTGAAGCCATCGCAGAGCTAATGGGCCACCTAACCATGGTCAGATATAAATGCGAAGTGGCGGGAGAACCTAAGACGCCCAAACAACTTTACAACGCCCAAACCGCCCAACAACTATGCAATAAGACACAAAAGATACTCACCTTCATCAAAGGGCTCATAAAAGAAAATAAGCCAACCCGACTTCGAAAACTCCACCAAGTCGAAAATACATCTAATCCGTGAGATAGGTAGGTCCAGACCCATAGACCAAAACATATTAACAATTTCTTTGCTATCAAGCGTTGGCCTCCTCCTTTTAGCATAAGCTTAGGCGTCCCGCTCAAGATGCCAAAACAAGGAGTCAGTATTTTTATTTTTTAAACATTCTGAAAAACTAGTAAGTTTTCTGTTTAACGCTCGAGGCTTTACGATAACGATAGGTTGATGTCTCGCCTTGTCAAGCATTTTCCAAGTTACGCCAGTTAAGGGAACTCTAAAGGTTTTTGCCATGTCCCAGACGGTTCTTCCAGCGCCGAAGCCTCGGGATCGGTTGGCTGTATCGGCTATTTCAAGAGCCCCCTCAACTCCTATTTTAGAACCGGCAACTGCGACGGGGGTGGCTCTTTGTTTCAGCTTGAAAAATCTTCCAAGGACGTAGGCGAGGAATCCTCCAAAGGAGTGTATTCCCTTGATTGGCTTTGGGCGAGGAGTAAAATGGAATCCCTTCAGGGAATAAGTTTTGTCGGTGTCCACGATTACAACTGTGACTTTCTTGTCCAATTCAGACTTGATTTGCCTCTGAATCTTCTGAGCTATTTGCTGGGCGTTTCTTAAGGGAAGGCTGACGTAGGAGTGGGGCAGGTTGCTTCCGTCGATGGCTCCTTCCGACCCCTGCATCAAGGCTTGCAAAAGACCAGCGTGTTCTAGGGCTACCTGCTTGTGGGCGCCCCCCTCTTCTATTGGGTATGCCCGGAGATGTCGTACGGTCTTTTTTCTGAGGTGACATAGGGGTCCAAGAATGTAGACCCAGACAAAACGCATCCAGTATTTAGCCACAAAACGTGCAAGCCAGCTCGGCTGAACGACGCTTTCGTCTATGATATTGCCAAGGGCTGTGGAAATGGCCTTTTCAGAAATTGTTACAAAATCTCCGTCCTCTATTTTGTTTCT
>LIHK01000027.1 GCA_001399795.1 Candidatus Bathyarchaeota archaeon BA2
GCAAGGCTAAGCAGCAATTTTTCCGGAACCCCTCCTTTCAACGTTTGAATGTGCCAAAGGCAGTTTTTTAGCTCACTAAGCCGACGTTGGATCTCATTTCTTTCCTCATCCAACTTTTTGAGAGTTGGGCCAACCGGATATTGTTTGTCCACGAGAGCTTTTAATGTACCTTCATCAACCTCTTTTCCGTTGATAATCTCTAAAATCCTCCAAGCGTTCTCAAGATTTTCCTCACCATATACATAATCCGCACCCTTTGTTGATTTACATACCCAAACATCAGCTATGTTTTTTTGCCCCTTGCGGTTGACCCGGCCCATCCGCTGAATAAGCGCGTCAATAGGTGCTATTTCCGTATACAGAACGTCATAATCTATGTCTAGGCTGACTTCGACAACTTGTGTGGTGACTGCAACGAAACCTTTTCTACTCGCACCTTCTTTGATTTCTTTATCCTTTATTCTACGATCCTTTTCGATGAATAAAGAATGATACAACATGATTGGACTTTTGGCTCGGGGCTTAGATTTTTTCATAAGTTCATTTTTCAGTTGCTGATAAATTTCTTTTGAACGTCTAACGGTATTTACAATCACGAGAACAGATTTTCCATTTTTGTAATCTCCTAGGATATTCGATATTTTCTCCTCTAGCAAACATTCTTCGAGATGTATTCTATGTCTGCGCAAATCATCAAAACCGAGTTCTTCAAGCATGCATGTTTTCGGTAAGATTTGTTGCAGAGCTTTACGAAGGTAAGATGGAAAGGTTGCACTCATGAGCGCGAACTTTGAGTTATAATTTTTGAGTTCTTTTATGATTTCTAAAATCAAGGAAGTGGTGTAAAAATCGTAGGAATGTATCTCATCGAAAACGATCAAAGAGTTATTCGCGTTTTGCTTCACGAGCTCCCAATAATTCCAATTAAATTCAGAGAGCAGCAACTGATCGACAGTTGCTACTGTAATAGGCGTCATGAAGGTAGAGGACTGGAGCTTCTTTTCTCGGTACTCTTTTTTCTTGAATTTTTCCGTCCATAGTCCCTTCTCTTCTGCAATCGTGAGTGCCGCAGTTCCGTGTGAGAGGCCCACGGTGTCTTTGCCGAAATATCCTTTAAAACGCTCGTATACTGCGTTACTTGTAACCCGAGTTGGGAGTAGGTAAATAACCTTTTTTCCATTCCGATTCTTATCGGCCCACAGAATGGCGGCTTCGGTCTTTCCCATGCCCGTTGGGGCCTTTATGAACATGTTTCCGCCCAGGTTTGCTGCTTTTTTCTGAAACGCGTAAAGGTTTTTAAACTCAGACATCGTGCTCAATCTTCTCATGAGCTTGCGCCGGATGCCCCTAGGTGAATACTCGTAGTCCCAAATACCGCCACTGGCGAGCCAATCGGCATAGTGAAGTGTGTTAACAAAAAACGAAAATGTATTGCGTGTATCCTCGTCGCCATTTAATAGGGAATCATTTTCAAGTATGAGCTTCCTCCTGAGTTCTCTAACAAGCCAAGAATTTGGTTCCTCCAACTCAAATTGATATGCAATCTTGCTCTTTTTTGCGTGGGAAATCAGATTGCGATAAAAATTCATTGCATACTCGAGATACTCTCCATATTTTTCTTTGAGATCAACATCGTCATACCCGCTGTAAAGGAGGTCGTAAAAATGGGAGTGGCTCGACATAATCGCTAGTGCCTCGTAGTATATACCGTTCAGCGGTGGAGCTACGCTTGTAGCAAATGGAAGAGCGAGAAGTGGGTGTGGAACCTCTCCACGCATTATTTTTGCTTTTTCTTCTTTCTGTATTCTCATTCTCTGTTGGTACAATGGATTTGCTTTGCCAACATCGTGCAAGTACACGGTTGCAAAGAGCCTAGATTCCAGCTCTTTTTTCTTTATTCCTAGCCGCTCGGCAGTTTTACATGCAATATCCGCATGCCAATTCAAACATTTACGAAAAAAAGCTAAGGTGTCATTGGTGTGTTCTTCAAGTGTTGTTTTATCCCTTTTCGCAAAAACCTTAGAAAAAGAAAAAGTACCGTTCGCCATCGTACCATCCGGGATCTTTTACTTTAATCCCAACTTCATAAACATGCGTGAAAAACCCCAAATCTTTTCGACGACGAGGGCGCATTTTACGTTCCATCTTAGTTTCAAATGCTCTAGGTAATTGAAACACTTGTGGAAGCTGAATCGGCTGCGAGAGTTCGATCTTTTCCAGCTGGCACTTTCCATTTTTTTGCCATTCTTTGTAATCGAAGGGTAACACAGTCCAGCGATATGTTGCCCATTCCTCAGCTCTGCTCAGATCCACGATTTCTGGAGCCTTCATAAGGACGAGTTCATCGCTTTTTCCTAACGTGAGCGCAAAACACGGATTGAGAAAACTTTCTTTGAGTTTCTCAATGATTTCCTGCTTTTTGGATGAAAAATAAAGCCAGTAATGAGGAGCATATATCATATCACGCAAAATTACAGTAGCTTCAGGGCGCACACCTTTTTTAGGTTTTACTATTCGCCACAGATCCATGGCTTTACCTGGCACCCCGTTAAGTACGATACCAACTTGGAGCTCCTCGTAAAGTTGTTCAAGTTCATACCTTTCCTTTCCGAGCGCGGCACCGGCCATGCCTATTAGAGTGGTTCGGGGAGGGTAGTAAAAGCTACCTTGATATGTCATCTGCTCTGGTATGCGCAGCGAGTGAAAGGCACCTTCAGCGTAAATACGTAAAGCCAACTTCTTTTCCGCCATGAATCCACCGAAATCAGGTATTTCAGAAGCTTGAAGTCTCTATATCTTTAATCATCGCGTCGAAAGCTTCGCCTATGCTTTGAGGTCGCGCGCCGAGAATCTCGATTTTATCCTCATTAATCAAAAATCCTTTCCTAGCACCGATTATGAGTTTTTGAATATCGGCCTCGTAATCTCTCGCGACTTGTTTAAGGATTTCGGTATCAATCTCGTATACTTTTCCTGTGAACTTCACTTCCAGAGCGTTAAGAAAGACCGGAACTTTTCTCGGCATTCTAGCATAGATCACGAACTGAGGTGTAAAATCTAATAGCATTCTCGTACGCCTGCCCCCTCCCCAAAGATATTTTAATCCATGTAGGAGAAGTTTGCACCTCCGCTTGCGCTCGGATTCAGGAAGCTCACCTTTTTCCGCGTCTAAACTTTCGTAGGGTTGCCACCTACCGACGCGATCGAGTTCAAGGAGTAGTGCTGTTCGGTATACATTATTTGTTACCTCGCTTTCAAACATGGCGCCCTTATGGGCTGCTTCTATAACCGCTTTTTTGATTTCCTTCTCGCTTTTCCCTTTTGTGCTTACTCTCAGCAATTTAGCAAGTTCTTCCAGTTTCTTCGGTTCCTCTGCTATCCTACTTAGTGCTTTTAAAGCGCTTTTAGTTCCAAGATCCCTATCCCCAGTATATGGGAAGAGTCCGTATGCAGCAGAAACTCTTAATGGGGACTCCCGCAATATTGTGAGTCCTTTGACCGCACGCATGAAGCCAAATAAATCATCGTCAATGAATTTCCTCGGGTCCCCTGGGGTAAGAACTGGTGCCTTCGGATCCGCGGAAATTTCGGGGCTTGTTATCTCAGCGATCTCATCTGGTTTTACATCAGGCAACTCTGCTAGCGAGTCACGAAGATACCTCCGTAGAGCTTGACCCGATATATATGGATGTACCTCTCCATTCGGAAGTTCTACTTTTTTCATCACAGTAACAATGCCCTCAGGCCAGCCTGCATTGGGATTTCCAATATCCGCCTTGATAAGTCCCGCGAGTGTAATAGATTTACTCAACTCTTTCATTCACCTTCTTCCTCCTTCTCCTTATAACTTAAGACCGCCCATATGCCTATTAGGCTTTTGTACTTCTTCCAATTCTTATCATTGATCTCTTGCAAAATTTCCTCAAAGCCCTTTACATAAACTTTTATCTCTTCTGCGTACCTCGTGAAAATCCTGTGAAAAGTAGCCAGAAGATCATCTAAATTACGCACACTTCTTAGGGCGTAGAGTATGTCCTTATCATCCTTGTCAGCCGATAGCCTCCCAAGGGTTCTGCCCAAGTTTTTACAATTTTCCAATAACTCAGGTTCCATTCCCATCACCTTTTCATAGTCATGAATTACGCG
>LIHK01000030.1 GCA_001399795.1 Candidatus Bathyarchaeota archaeon BA2
ATAATTCCCCACTTCAAAAAGTAAGCATCGCAAATCCTTGAAGAATGGCAGAGTCCAACACCGCTGTCAACAATAATATTCGATATTCGCCTTTTCAAGCTTTTTAGCCATGGATAAAGCTTTAAAACGTTCGTTGCTATGAAATGTTCACATCTTTAAAATGACAAAGCTAAGCATCGAAAAGTTCGGGAAAGAGGGAAAACGTGTGCATAGAAGCTTGTCAAAAAGAAGGAGAGTCACAGCAACCTTCATTATGATGCTACTTGTAACAACGCTCATAGCGTCGCCTTTGCCCAAAGTAACTGCAACTCCGTCTCTAGTAAAAATAGATTATATCGACCCAACCAGCGGGCCTGTTGGGACAACCGTGAGAGTTGTTGGAAAAATAGACACCACAAATGGGTTGTATAGAATCCTTTTTGATGAAGAGGAAGTGGGGAATGGAACAAGCGTTGGGACGGCGGTTAATACCACATTTGCGGTACCGCTCTCCGCAAAAGGCAATCATAGCGTGACTTTAGTTGATGTTGTTAGTGATAATCAATCCATGCCCGTAACTTTCAATGTTATAACTTCGTACTATGTGACGGCGGAACCTGCTAGAATACAAGAGGGCTACAACACAACCATAACCGTAGGTGTAAACGAAGCAGAAGCAAATGCAACCTACACCTTCACGATTAACGTAACCGACCCACAACCAATCCCAGCAAGCTACACCGCGACTCTCACCGTATCTACTAACGCCACGGGGTCAGGATCTAACTCCGCACTCTACTACGGAAACTTTTCAGCGGGCGCGAACACCAACTATACTGGCACCTACACCGTAGCTGTCATAGCTGTTGATGAAACACTTGCAAATGGAAGCTTCACGGTTGGTTTAACAGATAAGGTGGAGTATCGTATAACAAATGATGTGATTATTCGAGGCTCAGGATACGGTGGGGAAGAGAAGGTCACTGCTAAAATAACCTGCGTGGAAACTGGAAAAACCGTTTTCTTGGAAAACCGTTCAGCAACTGGGCGGTGTTGTCAGCTATAAATGGACGATTCCAGAAAATGCCACGCTAGGAATATACACTTTGACCTTGTCCAACGCCACTACGCCAGGCACCGTTAAGCCAATACCTGACGTTCAAAACTTCACAGTCATCGAAATCATCGTCTACTTAAATGCAACGAATAAATACGACAAAAGACCTCTAGCCGATGTATCTGTTAGCGTCTTTTCCGGGCAAACACCCGTTGCCAGCGGAGAAACCAACAAAACTGGGTTGGTTGACTTTCAGCTTGACCGAGGCAATTACACCTTTAGGGCTTTCTGGGAAGGGGTGCAGGTTGGCATTTTAGAGAATCAAAGCGTTACTGGAGAGGCCATAAAATACGTGTTGCAGAGAACGTTCAACATAACATGCGAGCTTGCCCATGTTACAATAGCAATAAATGACGAGGCTGGTCATCCGCTCCCCTTCATTAATGTAACCTTAACGTCTAACAAAACAGGGCCTCTCCCGTTTGAAACGGATTACACAGGGACCATATCCACCAACACATTCACAAATACTAGCTACACGATCGAGGCTCGACGTTACGGACATTTGTTTAACACGACGCCTATTGAAAACCTAACCGTTACACGTTGGATCAGCATAACCTGCCCAACTTACACCCTGTTTGTTCATGTACTGGATTCAAAGGGACTTCCACTTCGGAATGTTCAAGTAGGGGTTTATGAGTGGAGCAGCGAGCGCATTACGGGACCAAAAACTACAAACGAGTTAGGAAGCGTCCTCCTCGATTGCACATTCGGAAGATACAAGATTAAGGTGTACAATTACAGCGCAGAGCTGAAACGCACAGTTGTTTTAAATGAAACAGTCATAGATTTGATTAAAGACCCATTTTTCTTCGTGATTCATTGTAAGATTTCCAACCTAGACCTCTCCGTGCTGGTTGTTGACTACTTTGGGCAGCCCATTCCGAACGCTGAAATAAAAGTTGAATGGGAGTTTGAGGAGGGGTATGTGAACATAGCTGACTTAAAGACTGGACTAGACGGGACAGCCTTTCTGCCCAAAATTGGTGGCAACTATAGAATTTCGGTATATGTGATGGGGAAGCTTTGTGAAACCAAAACGTTGCACTTAGACGAGTCGAAGGTGATTGAGTTTAAGATAGACAAATTCGTAGTGGTTGGTGGACACCCGCTGGAAGTTACCCAACTTGTCGCATGTGTTTCGCTTGGAATGCTGGTTGTCTTGTTTGGTTTAGCCTTAATATACAGAAGGCTTCGTCTTAGAAAGGTTTCTGAAGAAAAAAGTTTATAATATCCATCGCCCTAGCCATAATTGACTGACGACACCAATTTCAACAAGATTTTTGTCCAAACTTAAGGTTGTGCCCATGTTGTCTGAAAAATACTGTTCCCCGAAATGTGAATTGTTCCGATGCGGGAAAAAAGTTGTCCTCTACCGTGGAAACACCGTATGGTGCAGATGGACCGAAGAGGAATGCGAAGTTGCGAACTGCAGCTACGCAACATGCGTAAAAAGACGGCTACTGCCTAGAGGCGTCTGCGGAGAAACCGTGAAAAGAAAAACCATTGAGAGGGAGCCTGAAGAAGCCGTAGGCCCAGCGGTTAGACTTAGAGGGAAGGCTTTACGAAAGATAGGTGAGAAAGAAATCTTCTAGCTAGTGAAATCTTCAGAGTTCATCGACCCTCGTTGACGACAGGAAGCCTAAGGCACTTAGACTATTTAGCAGCTACGCGTTTCACCACTGGAGGCCTTATTTTCTTGAGGACGCGGTAACCGCAAAAAGTGCATTTAACTCCTCCACCGCGCAACTCAAGTTCGTCAACTGTCACCTTGGCACCACACTTTACACACTCATAGACAAGTCCGCGTGCAGGTTTCTCTGACATTACCTAGGTCTCCGAATTTGGTAACCATGTTTCACAGGAATTTAAAAGTTTCTCATTGAGGGAAAAGGACAACTATATAACTTCTTAGACAATAATCATTTTTGGGGAAAGCTTGGTGCAAGGGCGTGTACTGATTCTGGCTGGAGGCGGAGGACACACTGGCTATGCATACGCGTTAGCTCAAGCTCTTTATGGAAAGGTGTCCTTGTCTTTCCTTGTACCAGAAGGAGACACTCTGAGCGAGAGGAGACTGAGTAGATTTGGTAAGGTCGATTTTCTAATCAAGCCTAGGGGGCCAAAAACTCCAACACCTATCTTCGCAGCGGGCCTCGCCAAAGCCTTCCTTGGCTCCATAAAACAACCTTTCCATAAGTTTGACGTTGTAGTGAGCACAGGCGGCAATTTCTGCGTTTTCCCAACGATCATGGCTTGGATGAGAGGAGTTCCGGTAGTTAACATCGAAAGCTCTGTTCGTTTCTTGAAGCCGTCTAAGACCGCTCGTATATTACAGCCTTTTTCAACGATAACGGCCTTATGGTGGAAAGAGCAGAAAAAATTGCTAAAGGGTGTGGTAGTCGGTCCACTACTTCCAAAGCCAATGGTTAAGCCAAGAAATAGAGGGTATATCCTAGTCACCGGAGGGACATACGGACATAAGCTTCTATTTGACGCCTTGGCGGAGACCAACTTGCATAATGTGGTTTTACAGACAGGCAAAGTTGATCCCACACCATATATGGAGAAGCATCCTGAATGGAAGGTGATTACCGCCACAGAGAGGTTTCATGAACTTCTGGCGGGCGCCGGGTTAGTAGTGACGCACTTCGGGTTTACGGTGTTTGAGGCGTTGGTTTATAAGAAACACATCGTGATCGTTGTGAATCCTGAGTGGACGAGAACCGTTGGGGCGGAAGACGCGGAACGTCTAGCCAGAAAAATAAATGCTGTGTTAGTCAGTGAAATGAAAACAGAAACTTTGTTAGACGCCATAAACGAAGCCAGAGAGAGAAAGGTTCCAATTCTGCCAAAAGGAGCTGAAAACCTTGCGAACATGATAATCAAGTTATCGCAAGGCAGATAGAACAACCATTTTAAATATTTTTCATTGGCATCACGGGACAGACTCCTAGACTGTTGAAGGCATCTATTAATGCGGTCGGAGCCATTTAACGTAAAGGTGAGTGCTGGAGGCAGTTTGCATGTGCACTAAACCGTTATTTATATGTTGGTCTTAGTATGAATGGAGATTTTATGAACAAGGTTTATATTCATCCCACGGCGGTTGTTGATAAGACGGCTATTATAGGGGACGGTACAAAGGTCTGGCACTTTGTCCACGTGAGGGAAAACGCTGAAATAGGCAGGGAATGCGTGCTTGGGCACTCTGTTTACGTAGGTGAAGGGGTGAAAATCGGAAACAGGGTGAAACTTGAGAACCGGGCCAACGTCTACCCTGGGGTGAAAATTGAGGACAAGGTGTTTGTGGGTCCTCATGTTACCTTCGTAAATGACCCGTATCCCAGAAGCTTCAGCACGGATTGGAGAATCGTGCCCACCCTCGTGAAAAAAGGGGCATCCATAGGAACTGGAACTGTTGTAATGTGCGGTGCAACCATAGGGGAGTATGCAATGATAGGAGCTGGCAGCGTGGTGACAAGGGATGTTCAGCCACACGCCATAGCGTATGGAAATCCGGCCGAAGTTAGAGGTTTCGCGTGTAAGTGCGGTAGAAAACTCAAGGAAGAGGAGAAAAAGCAAAAGTTTGTTTTAATGAAGTGCCTCTTTTGCGGTGAGAAGTATAAAATACCAGCGGAGAATTACGCAAAAATACGGAAAAATAAAGGGTGAAAACGAGTTGAGACGAACAATATCGATAGCAAAACCAGTTTTAGGAAGAGAAGAGGTGGAAGCCGTAAGAAAGGTTTTTGAATCGGGTGTTCTGGTTCAGGGAGAAAGAATAAGATTGTTTGAGAAGGAATTTGCAGAGTACATTGGTGTAGAGCACGCTGTTGCTGTGGCAAACGGAACACTGGCTCTAGACGTGGCTCTTAAAGCTCTTAAGCTAGGTCCCGGCGATGAGGTAGTCACCTCCGCCTTCTCCTTCATAGCCTCCAGCAACTGCGTGCTATTTCAAGAGGCCAAACCCGTCTTCGCCGACATTGACCCAAGAAGCTTCGATATAGACCCCTCAGACGTTGCCGAGAAGATCACCGCGAAAACCAAGGCTATAATACCCGTGCATCTGTTTGGCCAGCCTGCTGAAATGAATGCCTTAAAGGAAATCGCTGAGGATCATGGATTAGCCTTGGTGGAGGATGCTGCTCAAGCTCATGGAGCGGAGTATAAAGGGCAGAAGGTGGGAGGCCTAGGAAATGTCGGGTGCTTCAGTTTTTACGCCACAAAAAACATGACAACAGGTGAAGGAGGAATAATAACAACAAATAACAGCGAGCTGGCAAGAAAAGTCCGCTTACTAATAAATCATGGAGATACGGGAAAGTATCATCA
>LIHK01000036.1 GCA_001399795.1 Candidatus Bathyarchaeota archaeon BA2
ATGTATCTACCTTTATCCAGACAGTACAAGAGCTAAGCTATTTAAGCATATACTGAATGGTTCGATTAACTCTTTTGGATTTTAGCATTTAGATTTTGGTTGTTAACCTATTAGACTTGAAACTATGCTCGCGCAAAACAAATTCGTGGTGACAGCGCTAAACATCTAAAAAGTTGTGGTAAAAGTTTTAAATACTACAAATCTATAAAGAAGCCAAATTACTAGCAACCAGTAGGGGTTTGACTATTGGGGGACTTGTCGAAGCACTGCTCAAAAAGGAACTAAACGATGCGAAGAAGAGGGGTTGGAGAGTTCGCAAGGAAATCGGATGAGGCGAACCTTGTGGGACCGCAGATAATTGCGCTAAACGGGAAATGGGTTCTTTATGGCTCGTATTATCTTGAAGGATATGACGTAGTTATCGCTCATAACGATGTTCTTCAGTTTCTCAAAGGGTTCCCTGAAAGCATAGCAACCCTTGTAGTTACCTCACCTCCCTACAACATAGGCAAGCTTTATGAGCGCAGGGTTGAGCTGGAGAAGTACTTGAACTGGCAAAAGGAGGTCATACGAGAATGCGTTAGAATCACAAAACCAGAGGGGAGTATATGTTGGGAAGTGGGAAATTACGTCGAAAATGGTGAAGTTTATCCCCTTGATGTTTTTTTCTATGATATCTTCAAAGACTTGGGATTGAAGCTTAGAAGCAGAATAATTTGGCGTTTTGGTCACGGACTCCATGCGAGGATGAGGTTTTCAGGAAGGTACGAAAACATCCTTTGGTTCACTATGTCCGACGATTACATCTTCAACTTAGATGAGGTAAGAACACCACAAAAATACCCTGGAAAAAGAGCTTACAAAGGACCGAGCAAAGGAAAACCCACGTGCCACCCAAAGGGAAAGAACCCCTCCGACGTCTGGGATATACTTTTACGAGACTGGGAAAACGAGATATGGGACATACCTAACGTAAAATGTAACCACCCTGAAAAGACGCTTCATCCTTCCCAGTTTCCAATCGAACTGGTTGAGAGGCTTGTGCTAGCGTTAACAAACGAAGGGGACGTTGTATTTGATCCATTTGTGGGGGTTGGCTCCTCGCTTGTGGCTGGATTGCTACACAACAGGAGAGTTATAGGAGTAGATAAGGAAAAGTTGTATACAGATATCGCGTACCAAAGGGTGATCGATGCTCTGAGAGGCGTTTTGAAGAGACGACCGATGGAGAGACCGATTTACAAGCCTAGTGGAAGGGAGAAAGTAGCTAGGCCTCCACCTGAATGGATACATATACGGAAAGTGCATGAGTACTAGATTTCTAAGAGAATACAATTGGCTATAAGGTGGCACATATGCGGAAAGCGTATGAGTACTCCCATCTTGGTGGAGCGGAAATACTTCGCGAGCGTTATCCGCTTCTTGATCAGGAAATAGACGAGGTTATCGGAGCTGTGAAACCGTTAGAGAAGACCAAAATAAGCATGGAGAAAGCGAAAAAGGGGAGGGCACTTTGGTCTCCTAAGCTTATGAACAGGTTATTTGAAGCGGAATTCAGACGTAGGGGATGGAATAGCTTGAAGTCGAGATTCGTAATAGAGATCGAGGGTCTAGAAAGGATAAAGGGGGCATTCAAGCAAATAAACTATGTAAAGGAAAAAGTGATGGCTGAAGTCCAATTTGGAAAATACGCATTTATGCTCTATGACCTAGCAAAGTTCCAGCACTTCTTCCTTGAGGGAAAAGTGGACGTATGTGTTGAGATAGTTCCGTGTCGCGCATTAAGGCGTGAAATGAGCTCGGGCGTATCCTACGGTGAAATGCTTATCCACAATCTCAAGCAACTTCGAGGGGCATTCCCTACTGTTCCAACAAAGGTTATGCTTATCGATGTAGATGTGGAAAAAAGTAAGCAAAAAGACAGGAGCTAAGATAACTTCCCAGATACTTGGAAAGTGGCATTCAACAATGCTTGGTGAGCTTGGGGTTCCAGACCGCCATGTTGACGTCTTTCAAGGAAGAGCACCAAAATCGGTCTTACGAAATTCTACACAGGCAAAGAATTAATGAAACTCAAACGAATTTGGGAGTAGCCAGTAAAGTGTGTAACTTATCATACAATTTTTCTGCGCTTTCTAATCTATCCCAAAGACCTGGCCCACTAAGGAATCCGTGAAAGAAAATTGCATGTAAAGTTTCAGCATCTTTAAACAAATCAAAAAATTCTTTCCCCTCTCGTAATGATAACTCTTTAGCGAAAATTCTGACTTTGGAATGTTCACCGAGTTTTTCGTCTCGTTCCCGGAGAGATAATGCTTCGTATAAAGAGTTGATTGCACCCCACAGATATTCAGCCGCTTTAATAGGTTCCCTTTCTCTTAATTTGACGAAATTGGTATGTAAATGTGAAGCCCTTTGAATGTAATTCTCGATTTCGGAAATGGTTTCTTGGGAATATTTTGCTGTCATGTCAGGAATACATCTCTTTTGGTGTATATGTCTATTTTTTGCCTTTCACGCTCGCCTCCGGGAACTCCACCTCGATAACGAAACCAGGCTTTACTAAACCACATTCCCGAAGAAGGGGAATACTGGCTTTTGAAATGTATAACCTATAACCACCATCATAGATGAAATCAATCTTTTTTCCTTCTATTTCGTAGATTTGAACTTCAGCGTGTGCAGAAGGAGAGATGGAAATTATCTTTCCATGGAGCACATCACCTTCCCCCATATCATACGCTCGGAGATAATCCGCATCAATCCCAACATAAAGGTGTGATGCATCCTTAGGTTCGATCCCACTCACATATATCTTTTCAACGACTTTTTTAATTCGAAGAGCCATTACGCTCACACCTTAATTTATTCTATTTTGAATATTTGGTTCTTTTTTTCTTTTACTCTCTCCAGCCTTCGCTTAAGGCAGTCAAGCCAGGGTTTGAGATGCGCTTCAAGCAATATGATCGAATCCAAATCCCTGCGCACCCTGATCAGTAGGCGCCCCGTTTTGATCCGCTCAAATTCCGGCATAATCCCCTCAGGCTCAATCGGCTCGGGTGATGCTTCTCATTATTTTCCAAATAAGCCTTTCGGAGACGGATTCTTCGAGTTTTTGAGCATCGGGGTTATCTAGCTGGGCTATTTTGTGCTAAATCTGTCCAAAAATTTTCTTTCTGCTCTCCATCGGGTGTAGAATTCTCTCCAAAGAGGTATGTTCAAAATTGAGGATTCCAACACTTCCATTTCCTCGTTGGTATTCGGCATAGGATATACAAGTTTTCTTCCCATTTCTGTTGGGGGAAAAATTGCGCGCGTATTGATATGCACGGTACGGTATGGAAATCGCTGGAACCCACTCAGATTTCAGCACACGGATTAAAACACAAAAAATAACGACAACAACGTTTTCATTATAAATGCTAAGAGACTTAAAAACTCAAATTCCCACACATGACCAAAGATAGAGGGGGCTATATAGGGGTCTAAAAAGAGACAACCATTCACTCACGAGAAACATCAATACAAATATACAAAATATTATTCCCACGCAACAAAACACTACCATAATTAGCATTCAAACGATCACCAACACGCTCAACAGCCCCCTCCAACAAAATATTCATATGACCATCACACTGAACCATAGTCCCCTCATACTCAACACCATTCTTCAAAGTAATTACCACAAAACTATTCAACCGCTTAGTCAAAACATTCAAAGGCTTCCTGCTAGACTCCACCAGACCACCAACAACTAAGCTACTATCCAAACAACATCATATAAAACTTATGAACGAACGAAGCCAAACATTCAGACAACAAGCAAATCTAAAATTCATTTTCCTCAAAACGTATCGTTACCTAGAATTTCTCTGAACTTCTCCTCAACAAGTTTGGGACTCAACTTTTCATACGCCTCAGTGCTGCCAACATCATACCAAAAAGCATCCGACAAATAGCCATAAACCGGCTTGCCAACTTTTATAAGGTATGGAATCACATCTCCCATCAAATCCAATTTGCGCCTCCCCTTTTTTAAAAGCTCCATATCCTCAAGCGTTTCCCCCTTGAAAACGAGTATCCCCATGCTCACCGGCTTTTCCAACTCCGGTTTTTCCACAAATCCACGAATCTTGCCATCGTCATCTAGATCCGCTAGTCCCACCCTAACCGTGAAGCCTGACGCCAAGGCAACCGTCGCCGAGGACCGTTGGCTCTTATGATAACACAACAGATCCTTTAGATTCATATTTGTTAAAATGTCTCCATAGTACACGAGCAATGTGTCCTTTACACTAAACTGCGCCATGCCTGTAAGCATTTAGTACAGAACCTGCTGTTCCCTTTAGCGACGGGTCATCACGTATATAGGAAATCCTCACTTTGAACTTGGAACCTTCCTCAAAGTAATTTGTAACTTGCTCTGCCTTGTAGTCGACCAGAAAGGCTAGGTCCGTAATTCAATGAAACTTTAGAAGTCGAACCACGTACTCCAACAGGGGCTTCTGCTTTAACCCCACAGTGATCATCGTTTTTTGAAGATAATATGTGAGGGGTCTAAGCCTTATACCTTGTCCTCCGCATAGAATTAAACTCTTAACCTTACTCATGCGGGCCCCACAAGTACGAAAGGGAGAGAAGAAAAATAAGGTTTCTTTTTTCCTTACTTCTTTTTCTCCTCTTTTTCCTTTTCTTCCAGTGCCTCTTCGGCTTCGATTTCCTCAATTGGCTTCGGAGGTGGAGTTGTGGCCATGGTCCAGCCGATCCATGCTCCTATCCCTAGAATGGCGATGAAAGCGATGAGGACTGGAATGGCAACTAGCCAAATTATAGCATGATAGGGATCTTTGATTGTTAACCCGATTAGATTACCCACTTGTTTTGGGAAGAATAGTGCAGCAACGTATCCGATCGCGATGACCACGCAGACTATGAAGATCACCCACCCGATAGCCTGATCTTTACTAACCATACCAATCACCACAGTTTAGCCATGTTTATTTGAAACCCTGTTATTAAATTTTGCCATTGAAATCAGATAGTTCCCGCTTCCCACGTAGCTAAGTACCTCTTTTGTTCTTCTGTGAGTTCATCGATTTCTACGCCCATCGCTTTTAACTTGAGACTCGCTACGAGTTCATCGATTTCTTTGGGCACGCTGTAGACTTTAGGCTTCATTTTACCTTTTTCTGCCAGATACTTAACGCATAAGGCTTGGTTTGCGAAGGACATGTCCATGACTTCGGATGGGTGGCCTTCTGCGGCAGCGAGGTTCACGAGTCTTCCTTCGGCTAGGAGATAGAGTTTTCTTCCATTTTGAAGGCTGTATTCTTCTAGGTTGGGCCGTATGGTCCTTTTTGATGACGAGATGTTTTCTAGGTCTGGTATGCTGATTTCAACGTTGAAGTGGCCGCTGTTGGCGAGTATGGCACCGTCCTTCATCTTGAGCATGTGTTCCTTCCGGATAACGTTGACGTCTCCAGTAGTTGTTACGAAAATGTCACCCGTGCGTGATGCCTTGTCAATAGGCATTACATAAAAACCGTCCATAACAGCTTCAAGTGCTTTTACCGGATTTACCTCAATAACAATTACGTTTGCGCCCATGCCCCTTGCTCGGAGGGCGAGTCCTCGACCGCACCATCCATAGCCGCATACTACAAATTTTTTTCCAGCCAGCAAGAGGTTTGTGGAGCGAATGATTCCGTCTATGGTGCTTTGGCCTGTTCCGTAGCGATTGTCAAACAAATACTTTGTGTAGGCATCGTTTACGGCTATGATTGGATACTTGAGGGCTCCAGCTTTTTCCATCGCCCGCAGGCGCATAACCCCTGTAGTTGTCTCTTCAGTACCCCCCTTAACATTTTTCAAAGTTTCGCTTCTTTCCTTGTGAATTGTGCCCACCAAGTCGGCACCGTCATCCAACGTGATTAGAGGCGTATGGTCAATCACCTTGTTGACGCACCAATAGTATTCTTCAGTTGTTTCACCACGCCAAGCGTACACGTTTACTCCTTTCTCCGCGAGGGCCGCCGCTACCTCGTCTTGGGTTGAGAGCGGGTTAGACCCGCACAAGGCAACATCGGCTCCTCCAGCAGTAAGTGCTTCTACGAGCACCGCGGTTTCCTTGGTCACGTGTAGGCACGCCCCTATCATTATGTTGTCGAGTGGTTTTTCCCTCTCAAATTGGCGCCTAATTTGATTGAGAACTGGCATGTGCTTCGAGGCCCATTCGACGAGTAGGCTTCCTTGAGGGGCTAAACTTGTGTCTTTAATTTTAAAACTTGGCATTTAACATCACCGCTTATGTATTCTCATATTCCTACTAAATAGATTAATATTATAATTACTGTTTATTCTCTTCACCTAGACGCGCCAGAAGGCTTTCCTTCGTTTTTTCGGTCATCCCAAGGACCTTATGAACATCCACTGTTGTAACTTCTCGATTTTCCATGACAATTTTGCCGTTAATTAAAACAGTGTCCACATCAGAAGCTCTAGCTGAGTAGACAAGATGGCTAATTTCATTAAAAAGCGGACATAAGTGAGGCTTCTTGAAATCAACTATGGCTAAGTCAGCGATTTTGCCGATTTCAATTGAACCTATTTGCCTATCCCACAACAGCGCCTTCGCGCCTTCAATCGTCGCCATCTGCAAAGCCTGTTCGGCTGGTAGCAACGTTGGGTCCTTGTGAACGCCCTTATGCAGAAGGGCAGCTGTCTTCATGACTCCGAACATGTCTGAGTTGTTGTTTGAGCATGAACTGTCCGTGCCTAGAGCGACTGTAACACCAGCTTTTATTAAGCTGGGCACAGGGCTGATGCCTGAGGCCAGCTTGAGGTTTGAAATTGGGTTGTGGGAGACCTTGACTCCTCTTTTTTTAAGAATCTTGATATCCCTCTGGGTGAGTGCCACGCAGTGTGTGGCGACAATGTCGCTGCCTAACACATCCAGGGAATCTAGGTACTCCACCACTCCGCCTTGAATGGAAATGTTGAAAGCTTGTCGAATTTTTTCAGTTTCGTCTTCGGTTTCGGCGACGTGCATGTGCCACATGATGGGCGAGTCTGGCGAACCATACTTCTCATTCAGCTCATTAGTGATTTCTCTTAGCTCTTTCATGTATTCCGGATCGACGGTGTAGGTCGCGTGGGGGTCCACGCTCGCTCGTATGAGTCCGTTTGCTTTGCCGTGCCAGTCTTTGGCTAATTCCCTTAAGGCCTTTCTATCCTCGTCCTTTCTCCAGGAAAAGCAAACGTGTCCAACTACGCCGCGAAGTCCTGCTTCGGCGAAGGCCTCAGCCTCGCTACCGTCCTTTGCATAGTGATACATCGTGTTGACGGTTGTAACTCCTCCCATAATTGATTCTACGGCGTTTAGGAGTGCACCTACGTAGATGTCGCGGCCGGTCATATGTTTCTCCATGGGCCATATCCACTTTTCCAGCCACTCCTTGAGTGGGTAGTCATCAGCGTACCCTCGGAGAATGCTCATGGCTGCGTGCTGGTGAGTGTTTATGAGACCAGGGATTACCACTTTTCCTTTGGCATTGATCTTTTCGTGTCCATGGTACTTTCGTTTCAGGTCATGGCTTTTGCCAACATCGACTATGTGGCTATTCTCAACAACAACGGTGCCGTCTCGAATGATTCCTTTGCTGCCCATCGTTACAACCGTTCCGCCATCAATAATTAAGTCCATGCCAGAAAGCCTCCAGTCTTAACCTAAGTTGGAGATGCAAAATTTAAGAACTCTTCTTTTTTAGGAAGTGTTTCTTGGCGCAAAGGTTTAATTTTGTTTTGTCTCAACTAGTTATGAAGAAACAAGGGTGTGTTTAGTTGAGGGAACCCTTTGCCGAGTTTGTTAAAACTGAGTTGAAGCCCGGCACTCTACTAATTACGTGTGGGTTGCCAGGAACTTGGAAAACAGAGACCTCAACGGAAATCTCAAAAATTAAGGGATTTCCCATTCTTCGAAGCGATTTGATTCGATTGGAAGTTCTCAAGGGCGAAGACATTTTTGACGAAAAAGTTGCTTCAAATATGAGTAAACGATTGTCTGTCTACGACGAGATGTTTCGCCGAGCAGAGGATCTTGCCCAGAAGGGTGAAGGTGTAATATTAGATGCTACTTTTGTCACTCAAGAACTACGGAGACGTGCTGCTGAAATTGCTGCAAAGCACAATATGCCTTTTGTCATATTTCAAACCCGCTGCTCTGAAGAAGTGTCCATTACGAGGATTTTGAGGAGAACCAAGGAGGATTATGAGTCAAACGCCTTAACTAGGGAAGCTTATCTTAACAACAAGAAGAAGTTTGAACCTGTCGACTTGGATGACTTGAAAAAGAGATATCCTCGACTAGAAATAGTGCATTTAACAGTCGACACAGAGTGTGATCCTCCTGAGGATTGGTATATGATCGGGATGGAAAAAAGGTAACTGGACCCCGTTCTATTATGTTAATAGATTTGCATATTCACTCAAAAAGTTGTTCTGACGGAAACTTGACTGTTGAAGAAATTGTTAAGGAAGCTAAGATAAGAAATATTGGGTTAATATCGATTACAGATCACGACTCTGTTGGCTGTCAAGAGAAAGCCATGGCTTTGGCGAGGAAAAATGGAATCCGTTATATTTCTGGGGTTGAATTGAATGTAACCTTCTCGCACCCCAGATATCACGAGAGTAAATCAATATCGTTAGATTTCTTGGGTTATCAATTTGACGTAAAGAATAGGGAGTTAAAGGACAAACTTCAGCAAATTGCGGAATATCGAGAGGAAAGAGCTGCAAAGATCTTGAATAACATTAATGCGGAATTTGAAAAAGAAGGAATTGAAAAGTTAACGAAAAAGGATTTGAGGGAGATTCAGGCTTCCGTTGACGGAGTACTTGGGAGGCCTCACATAGCAGATTATTTGGTGAGGAAGGGAATTGTTAGAACTAAACAGGAAGCTTTTGATAAGTATCTTGTGAAATGTGATGTTCCCAAGTATCCTCTTTACATTGAAGAGGCTTCGAGGCTGGTGAGAAATGCTGGAGGAATAATGGTCTTCGCTCATCCCAACGATCCTCATGGAACCTCCCTTGTGAATCTGACTAAATCGCTGCACGAACAGACAGAGATTATAGAAGAGTCGATTTTGAGGTACATTGATGGGGTGGAGTGTTGGCACTCCAGGAATGACGCCCAAACAACGAACCATTACATAAAGTTTGCAAAAAAACATGGGCTAATCATGATTGGGGGAAGCGATTGCCATCAAAAGCCGATTCTCATGGGAACGGTGAAAGTCCCCGAATATGTAGCTGAACAATTCAACCTTGAATGAACTTTTCCTGATTAAAGATTCAGCAAGGGGCTTGAAACGCTTACGTTTTGGTCTCCAACCGAGAAGCTTAATCCTACGACGAGAACCGTGATGAACTCTTTCTCTTCATTAGTGCAGTTGCTGTAGTCGATTTCTTTGTCGGTTTCTAATTCAAGCGTAACCTCAGCACGCTTAATCATCTTCAAAACTTTAGCATCTGGGACCTCAGCTGAACTAACATTAATCACGTCGCGTACATCATCCACGGATGCGCTTGCCAAACAGACTCTGGCCCCAAAGCAGAAACGAGAAAGAAGCAAAATTTAAGGAATTTTGGCGAAAAAAACTGTGTCGGAAAAAGCATGTTGAAAAAACCGAGAGAAGCTAACTGCTTTGATGTTGCTTGCGTTAGAATCTTCGTGTAGAGCTTTTTTCCACAAGGGTTTTATGTATTTAGGGTGGTGATTATTTGTTGGAGAGAGAATTCTGTGAGAGTGAATAAGAAGTATTTGGTTTCAGTGGCTTTGCTGGCTGTTTTGGCTGTTGGTTTCGGTTTGGTTGGCACGATTGCGCCTCTGCAGGAGTCGTCTTCCTCGTCTTCTGATTCGGTTGGGCATTTCCAGAATCCGCCTACCTACGACAGTGGCTGGGTGGACATTCGGGGTAAGTGTGGGCAATATTTCAGTTTGAAGCATAATTTGAACACGACGGATGTTGTTGTTGACATAACGGGGAAGCAGAGTCTTGACCCTGAGATGAACTTAGAACACCAGAGGAACCTTGGCGGAACCGGTGTCAATGTTGGATGGAGCAGAACATACGGAGGAGCACGCGGTGACTATGCCTGGTCTGTGGTTCAGACTGGTGACGGCGGATACGCATTAGCTGGCCACACCTACTCTTTTGGTGCTGGCGACTGTGATTTCTGGTTGGTTAAAACTGATGTTGAGATGGGCTTGGCAAGGACAGGATTAACAAACAATACCATAACTCTCCATCGTGGCAAAACCGACCCGTACTGGAACTACGTGCGTGTCCGCATCTGGCTAATCAAAGAGCCTTCATGGATTTACGGCGACATAAACATGGACGGCACAGTCGACGTAAAAGACCTCTACATACTCAGCAGAAACTATGGCAAAACCTTCAGCCTACTCAGCCTAAGCGGCATCATAGCCATAGCAGGCATCCACACATACAAAACCAAACGAAAACAACCTAAACAACCCAAACAACCCAGCTACATCAGCTAAGCCACAAACCTCTCTTTTTTATTCTCACGTGCCAAGCCAAGATTTCTAAGAACTTTTCTCCTTTCACCGTAATCTCATAAACGCCTCTGCCGACCCTTTCCACATATCCATTAGGAAGCAAATAGCGATAGAACTGTCTCCTAACCGTGTTTGATGTTCCTAAGCGTAGGCATGTAGCCACGGGTTCTCTTCTCAATGTCCGCATAGTGCACATAACCCTTTTTGACGAATTGAAGAATAACTTTGCGAAGAAGATCTCTTTGCCTGTCTTTCATGATAATTGAACCTCAACTGGCTTCTGCTTTGAATAATATGGCTACTCATGATCGCTGGGACTGTTGTGCCACATGACAACGTCTAAGCCTTTATCAGACTCGTAGGTTGAAGGCGTCAAATCAGGCTTGTAAGGCGTCATCTTCTTGCCGTCAAGAGGAAAGCACATCCAGCAGTCACAAACACTTAAGAGTTCACGCCCAACAAAATCTCATCTGATTAGAGAATCTTTGCGTAGGTTGAGGCTAGTTTGAAGTATGCCTTTGCCTCTTTCATTGCTACACTCTTTTCCTCACCACCTACACTAGGGTCTTTAAGTTTGAAACTGACGACTTTTCCTCGCACGTAGGCTCGGTAGCACTTGTAGAAAGGAAGAAGTTTCATCAACTCCTGGTCTCCAGAATATTCAACATATCTTTTGACGAAAAAGCTAGACAAATTGCTTCGTTCTTTGAAATCTAAATCCATGGCTAAAAAGGCAATGTCAGAGGCAACATCAGAATACCTAAATCTCTCGTTGAACTCTATCGCGTCGAAAATGTAGATTCTGTCTGTAACAAAAATGTTACCCGAATGGACGTCTCCGTGACAATCTCTAACTCGACCCTCCGCCACCCTCTTCTCAAAAAAGGACACATTTCCCTTCATGAAATCATCGATTCTTTCGCGGATTAGTTTGAAATTCTTCATGGGTATCGTTTTGCCGACAAACTCCTGAGTCTGGTCGAAGTTCTCTTTCCAGTTGGTTTCTATTATCGCCAAGGAGCCGAACTCGCTTATCCTCCTATTTGTTTCCGCCTTTGAATGGAATTCCGCGATGATCTTTGCTATTCTGTCAACGAGTTTGCTATCCACCTTGTCCTCTTCGAGGAGCTGGTTCATCATCCTTTCTTGAGGCATTCTCTTCATCTTCACAGCATACTCAACGGTTTCTCCTTCGCCTTTCATCTTGATAACGTTTGATCTGTTGATGGGAACAACCTCGAGGTACATGTCCCCACACAACCGTCTATTAAGCTCTAACTCTTTTTCGCAGAAGAAAAACCTCTTTTCAAGGGTTGTAAAATCTAGGAATCCGAGATCTACAGCCTTCTTCACCTTGTAGACAAAGTTTCTGGTTAGAAAAACGAAGGATATGTGAGTCTGCATCAGTTCAATTTGACCTGGTTCCTCGTCATAAGCTTCAGGCTTCATTAGAGCTTCCACGACTTGTTTCTGAACCGACATTTATTGAATCTACTTCCTTTAAGACGTTTAGCAACCCTTCTGTTGTGGATAAAACTTCAATGAGCCATATAGGGATATCCCTACAAAGAGCCGTCAAAGACCACTGCGCCACATCTTTGGATAAATTCCACGAGGCATCAAAACCCGCTGGATTTTCGCCACGAGCCCATGGTCCATCCTTAAAATTTCTTCGGTGGATGTTAGCGCCTTCGCCAGCGCCACCACCTCGCCCTTTTGAGTGAAGACGGCAACCGCGTCGTTGGGCTTTATTTCCGTATGTAGAGATAGGACTCCAGGTGCTGCCAGGTGGGCTCCGTGGCAAATGGCGTCCACTGCAGAGTCGCGTATGTAAATCTTGGGAAATAGTTCCAAAGATTTTTCCATAGGGTATATGAACTTTCTAAGCAGGTTTTCATCTCTGGTTTCCTGCCACTGGGCAAACATGTAAGACACGTCATGCAACGTGACAAGTCCTTCATCCTCGACGAAGGGTCCAACCCTTGTTCGACGAAGCTCTTGCATGTGAGCTCCACAGCCTAAAGCCTCCCCAAGGTCATAGCAGTTGCTAACGACCATAACGCCTTCTGGAATAAAATTGTGAATGTTTTCAACGGTTACATCATAAACGTATCCTTCTTCTGGTTCTATTTCTTCAATTTTTTTCACCTTCTCAACAAAAAAGTCGGAATGAAACATTTGGAGTAAAGGCTCGATTTCACACTTTTTTAAAAACTTGGAAAGGCATTCTATTACTCGCCCTAAAAGATATTTTGTCATCGCCTTTTTGCATTTTAATACTCTTTCAAAATTTCCCCCCAACCTTAAGCAACTTGGGGCTAAATGATTTGCAGTTAGCAGGGACATTATCATTTCGTTTACATGGAGTGGAACGTGATCAAGGAATTTTGCTTTGCGTTTTTTAAAGTGTTTTCCGATCTTTCTAAGGCATTCCTTTTTCTGCGGATGATTAGATCCTATTTCTTCTATAAATCGAAGCTTATCTATAGGATCAACTATGCGAACCGAGTAAGCGAAGCCTTCACTACTTCTAAACCTACCAGCAGGTTTTCTCTGAAAAATTTTGCTACGTATGCCTAATCTTTTAAAAAGTTGATGCATTCTTTTCGCAATTAGCTGAAAACCTGTACACAATTCTATACTTGTAATGGTTTTTTTGCCCTTTTTCCCGAAAAAGGCTAATCCATCTCCATCAAAATAACCTTTTAGGAAAGCTTTGATTAATTCCTCAGGGAGGACAAATATTCCATTAAGATTCATAAATTTTTCAGGGGTTCTTATGCCCAAAGAGTAAGCCACGCCAGCCAGAACTGGATTATGCGTGTCGATTTCTATCATATTATTTCTAAGGGGTTTTATATGAAGAGGGATTTTAGGGAAAAGTCTTTTGTGGGACATAACAAATGTGTTAATGAGTTTCTGGTCAGGGTTATGGAATTTTAACCTGTTGGGTCTTATGCATTTCCTTTCATGGATTACGCATCCATCAGAGGCTATAAGCCCCAATAAATACATCCAATCATTGTTAATCCGTTTGTCATAAAGTTCAATTATCCTACCTCTTTCTGTCTTAATTATTGAAATCAGTTTCTTTGCATCAATCCATTCACAAAAAGACTTTACATACTTTATCCTTATTCCTGTTTTACTATGAGAATAGAAAGTTTTTCTGTCTATGCCTAATTTTCGACTCATTTCTCTTATGCTTCCGAACCTATCTTTTATTCCCTTAATACACATATTTCGAATTTCTTGGTTCATCACATACATTTCATCATCAAGCAAATCAACTATGTACGGGTAATGCCCTTCTATTGGTATTTTCCTCGGAGAAAAAATAAAGTCATTAACCCTTAGAGAACAAGCTGGAACCCACAATGGATCGTTAATGGTGCTTATTAAAATCTCATGATCAGGTGTCACGGTTATAGGTATGCCAGATTCAGTTACGATTCTTATAAGCTTGTTTGGAGCTGGTAATTTATACAGTTTCTTTATTTCCGCCTTCTCTATCTTAAAATTATTCATTGAGATAGTAAATAAACCCTTTGAAAGTGTATTTAACGCCTTGCCATCAAGTTCTTTGATTTTTAGAAGACCACCGTTATATACAATTATCTCCGTATCCCCAGGTACACAAAGCTTCCTTACGTAGGTTCCAGCTTCGCATCCAACCTTGAAAAGAACGTTCCTCCCATCTGTCTCAAGCAGGTCCAGATAGTAAATCTTTCTCGTCCGTAACCTACGCTTAACCGACGCGCGGACAGGAGGGCGCTGATAAATGGTTCCGTGAAACTCGCCTAAAACAGCCTTTATTTGATCTTCTGACACTTGGGAATGGAGTTTCATGACGCAAACGTATTCCTTTCCCGTTAGGAGGAGGGCTTGAACTACTTTGGTGGCCTCTTCTAAGGCGGTGGGCAGAACACCGGTCACCTTGGGATTTCCCTGACCTCAGGTCTCTAGGGTCCCGCCGTGACCAGCCCGTTTAAGGCTTAGGATGCGCTTAACCCACGCTGTAACTTCATGGCTAGACGGACCAGCCGGCTTGTCCAAGTTTATTATTCCAAACTTGATGTATTCTTGGAAAGGCCTCTCGTACGGTTTGTGGCCAAAGCGTGGATTGGTTTCTTCCTCAGCCTTAACTACGAGCCTTCTTTGGATTTCCCAAGGTGCCATGATTTTTTGCATAGGCATCCCAAAAATGGAATAGTTAGGATATGGTGGGCTTTACTATGGTCGCCATTTCCTCCAGTTTACCCGCCGCTTTCAGCACCTCAGCCACCTCTTCTTCTGCTGCACCCCGCTTGATGTCAATCTTTACCGGAGTTGGTTCTACGTGGTTCACGTTGACCCGCCTCCGCTTCACGCCAGAAACCTTCTGGGGACCAGTTACAAGGACAAAGTTTTTGTCTATAACGTCCACGATGACGCATCTTCTCCCCGCCTCTCGGCCCGCGATTTTAACGCAGATTCTTCCTACTTCTATGGCAGGCAACTTTAGCCCTCCTTACCTTTGACTGGGAATACCTCTCTTTATATTTTACTGACTAAACTTTGGCAAATTTTAGGTTTCTCGTCTGGTAGGCTGAATGTATAA
>LIHK01000032.1 GCA_001399795.1 Candidatus Bathyarchaeota archaeon BA2
AATAATTCCCCACTTCAAAAAGTGAATATTTTAGATTCGTTGAAGAAGCGCCAAGTCAATTTCAGCCATCAGTCTCGGAGTAATGCTAGTTGAAGCAATATTCGATTCCTTAAAATTCTTCAACGAGTTTCGTAACATTTTCCTTAACTCGACAACGGTCTTCACCGCCGACGACCACCTTTTCCATGAAAACAGCGATCCGCATTTACCTTCCTTCATCTCTCTCCTAGTTGTATGAATTCCAGTTTGTTAAAGAAATACTTGACGGTTATAACAAAAACTGTGGGAGTAGAGTGAACGAAGATAAAGCTTAAAACGATAGTTGCTATGAAATGTTCACATCTTTAAACGACAAAGCTAAGCATCGAAAGGTTCGGAGATAAAGGAAAACGGGCGTAGAAACTTGTCAAAGAAAGGGAAAGTCACAGCAACTTTCGTAACGATGTTGCTCATAACGGCGCTTTTCGCATGGTTTACACCTAAAGCGACACCACTGCCAGAACCAGCACTAACTGCAGCACTAACACCAACAATAAATATTGACCCGATCAATGGAACTGTTAGAACAGAAGTGAAGGTCAATGGGGCAATTGATACGTTTAACGGAAGTTATACCGTCAGATGGGATAAAACGATCAATGTAACAACTGGCTACGCCGTAGAGTACAATGTTGTCACGTCATTCATCATCCCCCAAACGGTTGGAGCGCCTTTACCAGGGCGTGAAGTTCTCGTAGAATTGATTGATAATAACAAAATGGTGGATAACATAGCAAATACCACGTTCAAGCTCTATACGAAATATCATATAAAAGCGGTTGTACCCTCACCGCCGTCCCAACTGCAAGAAGGGCAAACAACGGATATATGGGTGAACGTAACTGGAGGAGAAGCAAACACTGTTTATTTTGCAAATATTACGGTGAAGGAGCCGCCTCCTGCAAACTTGACCTACTGGGCTATAGTCTCGCTAACGAACACCACCACGACTGGATATGGAGAAGGAAGCATAACGTACCCTGCAAACTTTAGCGCTGGCGCCCACACGAACTACACAGGCGTATATAACATAGCCTTTAACAAAACTTGTGCAATTGGAAACTTCGCAATTGGCTTAACAAATGCCACAGAATACTATAGGTTCCAGTTCGTTGGCATCCGAGCGACAGGTTACCAATCCAATGAATCAGTATGGGTTAACATAACATTCGCTGGAGAAGATGTTATCAGTATTCAAAAGAACGTTTCGATTGGAGGCGTGATCGAGGCTATCTGGAGGATTCCTGGAAATGCCTTGATGGGACTTTATACCGTAAACATAACAAGCTCCAGAGTGAATGGAACTATTAAGCTGGTACCTGACACCCAGAATTTTACGATCGTCAAGATTCCATGCCGGATTCAAACTAAAAAACTTAACGGGGAAGTCTTGGCGGGTGTGGAAGTCTGGGTATACGACGCAACGATGTGGGCTGTTAATGCCAGTTTAACTAATGAAGAGGGCTGGGCAGAATTTTGGCTTGAGGGGGGTAATTACACTTTTAAGGCTGGATGGGGAGAGCCAGGAAGGAGGATACCAGTCGGCACTTTAGCCAATGAAAGCATCAGGGAAAACGTTACACTAACATTGTGGTATTGGATCACCTATCTAAGAATAGCAATAAGTCCGCCCCTCCACCTCATTAACATATCCATAACATATCAAAATTAACGCAATTCTATGTAACAAATAGCATAGGAATTTGGGAAATACCCGGAGACGTGCCTACGAACATTAGCTACACGATAGAGGCTCGACGATACGGATATCCTTTTCATAACGAAACTTTGGAAAAACTACCCGCCGCTATAGGTGTAAGTTGGGTCAACATAACCATAACCTGTCCGACGTACACCTTGTTTGTCCACGTGATGGATTCAAGGGGACTTCCTATCCAAAATGTTGAAGTTGCGGCTTATGAATGGGCCAGTGGAGTTGTAAAGCCTGTAAAATCAGGAATCACAAACCCTTGTGGAAGCGTTGCTTTTACTTGCATATTTGGAAAATACAAAATCTGGGTATACAACCAAGAGCTTCTTCGCTAGCCTCTTCCTTTGCATGACGTAGTTCCATCTATGCGCTCTTAGGCTTCCCTCACCAAACACATAATCTGGGATCTTAGGTAGGGTGTTAAGCATCGCTATTAGCTTACCGCTTACCTTGAAGAGCCTCGGATTTCCCCCCTTCTCTGGGCGACATCGTATGGTCAGCTTCTCCTCGTCTATATCTATCCATCTGAGCCTCCATGCCTCACCTATTCTCATGCCTGTCTCCTTTATTAACTGAAGTGATGCTGCTACTCTCTTCCCACATCCAGCGATAAGTGCGTCGATTTCCTTCTCCAACGGAATAAACGGAAGTTCCTTAGTGAGCGCATAGCTCGGCGGTTCTCACTTTAAGCCAAGCATCTTCACAAAATGTTTTTCACTAGAATTCTCTGTTCCCTTAGAAAGATCAGCCTCTTCCTCAAAATGCATATGCATACAATTCTCAACGACTTTGCAAGAGGTTGGTGGTAAGAGACATCCTGACCGAAATTGGGAAAGGCAAATACTCTCTTACAGAAAAAGGTCTAGAACTTCTATGTAGGCCCTCTATTCCCTGAAAAGTATCGATTAGTGAAACATGAAAATCGATTTCTCACCCTAGATGAGTTCAGAAAGTCTCAGGGTCTAATTGAGTATAAAGGGAGATGGGGCACACCCGAGCAGGTGAAGGAATGGAAGAAATCGACATCGGAATGCAGAATGATTTCAGTGATTTAAGTCCTAAAGAATTTGAAGAATTTATCGCACGTTTGTTTACTAAGATGGGATTTCAAACAGAAATCACTCCTTATGTCAAAGACCATGGTGCAGACATCATCGCAAAACGTGAAAAAAGATACTATTCTAGTTCAAGTTAAAAAGTATGCTCGTGGGCACCACGTTGGAGCTAAAGAAGTGCAATAAACTCTAGGCTCAATGTGGAAACATAAAGCGAATAAGTCAATCCTAATTACCACATCAGATTTTACTGTGGAGGCAGAAGAGCAAGCAAAAGAGGCTCCAATCGAATTATTGAATCGTGACACGCTTTATCGGATGATTGACAAGTACATCCTATCAGAGTGGGGATAACACGGGATAACGCAAACCAAGAAGAAGGTGCCTATATAAGAGCAACTGAAGGCAGGAGTTTGGCCTTAGGCAAATGTGATGTCAGCGATAGAGAAGTGCCAGAGGAAGGGTTGCGTCATTGTTATGACTGTGGCAAAGCCTATTGTAAAGAGTGTGCTGACAAATGGTCAAGGACCATCCAAGAGCTAGGCGTTTGCCTTAAGGAAGAGAATTGAAACAAGAAAGAAAACAATACAATCTTGAAAAGAAAGCAAATTCAGCTCAAGTGGATTTGAGAGACCTTGCTTCAACTTTCCTTTCTAATGGGTAGGACGATCCTAGCATCATAGAAGGTTATTGCCGTCCTTTCGCGCGCGCATCCGCGGCTTGTCCTGCTTTGAGACTGGCAGGAGTGTTGAATCATACGATAATATTCTTCTTTTAGGCTTAAGCCTCAAGCTATTTCAAGAGCAGCTGTCTCACGGGGCTGCGCAAGGGCGAGGGCATAGAAAAGGCACATCTAGTGAAAGGCAAGGACGTTAACGATAAGCTATCCACAATCTCCCGCGTTGTCGTCCATCCAAAATTCCCTACGATCGGCTTGGGGGTTAAGCTAGTAAGGAAAACCCTTGCAAAAGCAAGAACTCCGTATGTCGAGACTGTGGCAGTAATGGCCCGCTACAATCCGTTTTTCGAGCGTGCAGGTCTGACAAAGATCGCCGAGAAGAAACCAAACAAAGACCTTGTGCAACTTCACCTCATGTTTTTGACTTGTTCGACCGAAAGGTTTAATGAAGTTTTAGGGCGTATTTTTAGTTTTGGTTAAGGCTGGATGATGGTGAACTGTGATATGTCTTTGAACGAGGAGCATGTTGAGGCTAGAATTAGAGAGGTTAATGATGCGGTTCAAATGCTCAGGGACCTTACGGGAAAAGGTTTTGGGGAGTTAACGGTTCACGAGAGGCTTTCGATGAGGTATCTTTTAATTCAACTTGTAGAGGCTGCATCAGGCATATGTATGCATATCCTCTTAAGCGTCTTTAATGAAGGGGCTGAAGGTTTCCCTGAATGTTTTGCAAGGCTTGGGGGTAAAGGCGTCATATCGGAAGATTTAGCGCCCAGATTGTCCTCTGCTGCTAGGCTGAGAAACCTGCTCGTACATAGGTATTGGGTGATTAATGATGAAGAAGTGTACAAGAGTGTAAAAAAGGGGCTGAAGGACTTTGAATTTTTCGTCCATCATGTGAGGGTTTTTCTGAGGGGTGAGGCATGAGCGGGTCTATGGATATGGCTAAACTGGAGTTCAAGTATCGCAGGTTGTCGGCTGAGCAGAAGCTTAAGCTCCTTAAGAGGTTGAGGGGGAGACTTGTGAGCGTCAGCGGAGTCGTGTTTGCGTATGTGCATGGAAGTTTTGTGGAGAGGAAGTCCTTTAGAGACGTGGATGTGGCTGTTTGGATAAGGAATCTTGGTGAGTCCTTTCACTACACGGTGGATTTTTGTGCTGAACTGGAGGTTGAGATGGATGTTCCTGTCGATGTTCAAGTGTTGAATGGTGCTCCTCTGCCGTTCAAACATTATATCTTCACGCGGGGTAAGCTACTCTTTTCTAAGGATGAGAACCTGAGGCTGAGGCTGGTTGATGAAGTTGTCAGGCAATACATGGATTTGAAACTGTTGAAACTTTTCTGTAGTTGAAATTGTGGGATTCTCTCCTCGTTTTCAATTTCATGATCGTTTCGTTGGAATCTGGTTGAATATGACTGTTAAGATTCAGAAGCCAGTACTAACAAGGTCGTAGTCTACCTGCCAACCACACATGTATATTTTTACATTGAAACTACCGTGTAATGGTTTCCAGCTTTCGCTTTGACTTCACCACGGGTAGATCTACGTAAAAGTGTCTAATCTTAGCGTATTTTTCTTTAACCTCTTTTAGGTATTTTTCATACTCTATGCATGCACCGCCACCTTTTTATGTAAGGAATTTTCTGAAAAAACGTTGTTTTCAACATTCTTTGTCTGTAAGATGCGCGCGCATTCTGCTAACTCACAGAAGAGCGATTTCAGCTTCTGCAAAGAAATTACTTTGGAGGTAGTTGGCTCCTTATAAATCCATTGCCACCTGTCACACATGACACATCTCGTACCACCCCAGTCGTTCGTAATTTCGACTTGAACCACCTTTGGGGGTAAAAAAAAGCCTTCCCTTCTCTAAACGATAGCAAGAGTTTAGGGTTCGGGAGTCAGGATGCATCTGAGCTTCGAAACCTAATACTATTTGGACGAATTTAAAGCCATCGCGCTAGTCATGCTTCAAAGTAGAAATGTTTCATGAGAACACTTGATGATTCAATTTCAAGAGCGAGTATTGCGTGCGCATTGAAAATCCATTTTAAAAAGGAGTGTACATACTTTGAACAGATCTTTTTGAGTTTGTGCTTTGAAAGTGCAAATTGAATTGTTTCAAGCGTCCTAAAAGAGCCCTGCCCATCGGTTGGTATATCATCATCTCTAAGCAGGCTTCGCACAAAATAAGCGATTTCCTCGAAATATCCGCCAGTTCTAGGAAAACTTAAGAAACCCTTCTCACTGTATAAATGTTATTCTATTTTATATATTTGATAAGTTTCTATTGCTTGCCGATGATGTAGTATTGTTCCCAAGGAAAAAAGGGGAGTTTGCGGGGGATATCTCCATGGTAGCTGGAAAAGAAATCTTCTAGCAGTGAAATCTTCAAGGTTCATAGACCTTCGTTGACGACAGGAAATCTGGAGGCACTAAACTATTTAGCAGCTACGCGTTTCACCACTGGAGGCCTTATTTTCTTGAGGACGCGGTAACCGCAAAAAGTGCATTTAACTCCTCCACCCCGCAACTCAAGTTCGTCGACTGTCACCTTGGCACCGCACTTCACACACTCATAAACGAGTCTGCCCGCAGGCTTCTCAGACATAGTTTACGTCTCCAAACTTTGTAAGCAAGTCTCATGTGCATTTAAACGTTCCCCACGAAAGATGGAAAGGGCCTACCAGCTCGATTGCGTCGCAATCCTAAACGTAATAAAGATTGGCTAGGTTAAGACTAGAATTTAATAAAACGTACATGGCGCTTTGCGCCCTTAAAAGAAGCATGAAAAAGCTTTTTCATGGCAAAGTTTAGTATAGTCCCTAATTAGATTGCTAGTTTTAATGACGTATCGTTTTCCATAACATTAATTTACAAAAACTCTCTCTATTTTATTCAGAAGAGTTGAGACTATACGTTAAGAGATATACAATGATGTAGGTGGATTTTTTGATAACTGTTGGAATGGCGGTTTTTAATGAGGAAAAAACAATAGGGAAGGTTTTAGAAAACTTGTTGTCCCAGGACTATCCGGAAGCCTTCGAAATTTTAATTGTAGGGGGAGGTCCAGACAAGACACTTGATATCATTCAAGATTACGCTAAGAGGTTTAGGAACACACGATTCATCAAGGAGACGAAAGAAGAGGAAAGCCCGTTGCCATTAATGAGGTTCTTAAATCTGCCAGAGGTCGCATAATAGTCATTGTTGATAGTGACGTTTTTCCCGCAAAAGATGCTATCACGGGTCTTCTTCAACACCGAGAAAAATAAACGTCCAATTCTTCCTCCTCGCCACACAAACCTAAATTTAGGACCCATGACATCAAAATACACATCCCCACGCCTGCGAATACTAGAAGCAATCTTCTCAATTCTCGAATACTTTAAAGAATCCAACGCTATGCAAACAACATACATAAAATCACAATCTTAAAACTCTAAGATCACTTCGGCGAGCTTCTCTACTCCATTTGCAAAAACAGGGGCTTTCTTTTTCTTTGCCTCGTCTATAGCTTTCAATAAATTTTCCAGATTTATGTCCCAAATAAAAGCTGCGTTAACTTTCTCTGCAAAAAATTCCGCATCCCTCTTCCCCGCACTTCGCATCCATTTGGGATTAATAACCATCACCCTAGGCTTTCTATAAACCATGTGTTATAACGATGTCTGCTCCAGCTACAAGTTCATGGAATTTTGTTGAAAAACGTATAACTTCCCACCCTGGATGTTTTTCCTTATAAGGCTCCGGGTTAACTTTTCCAGTCTGCAAAACCACATTTTCTAAATCGCTTTCGATTTAGAAAATGCAGCTGTTCCCGTTGTTGCCTT
>LIHK01000042.1 GCA_001399795.1 Candidatus Bathyarchaeota archaeon BA2
GAACAGTTTGCTCTATGGGAGTTGAGAAAAAGGAAAGTGAGGCTTATTGCTTCCCCTTCATGTGCTTGAGGAAGATGGCTGCTATGGCTATGGTATGGCTAATGTGATTGTTAAGGCTAGGGCTATCCATGGAGCCAGCAAGCTTAGCTTGTCTACTGGAATCCAGATGCCGCCAACTGGGGGAGGCTCAACCGGGGGAGGTGAAACCTCAAACCTCTTATAGAATATGTCATAGTCGGTTCCAGACCCAGCATAGTCGGTGTGGTCGTGCCAGGCTACGTGTACGTTTCCAGCGGAATCAACGGCCAAAGAAGTATCGCGGGAGTCTCCGTTGCTTTCCGTTGAAACAACCTCTGTGGTTGTCCAGCTTTTGGCTTCTACAGCAACCACTCCTAGGAACCTCGTCCCAAAGATCGCTGAAAAAAGCAAAACAGACGCAAAATCAACAAAAAACTTTCCTATACGTTTCTCCTTCCTCCCAATCAATGTTAGATTAACAAATATTTAAAAATTTTTAGCAACAATTTTTCTATAGGGCTTGGGCTTCGCATCGTGATCTCGGATCAACCGCAACCTTTTCTACGTCGCCCCAGCCTTAGACTCCCCTATAGAGGGGTCAATAACAGAGAGAATAACGCAAATAACGTTACAATCAAATCGAAACTTAAAACCTATACGAGGACAACCCTATCCAAAAAGCGAAAAAGAAAGAAGCGACGACGAGTTTAAAGGTTGATCGCTTAAGTTTGGAACTTTAAGTATGTTTCTTTAAATGATCTATTACTTCATTCACGCTTTGAAAACCAAATTTGATTTCCTTGAAGTTCTGTCTCAGCGCAATGACATCTTCTCTTACCTTGGAAGGTTTTCTCTTTCCCTTCACAACATCCAGCATTAAATCACATAAATGTTTGACATCGCTTTCTTTGAAGCCTCTTCTAGTTACATCTTGGAATCCCACTCTGATCCCTGAAGGATTTTCTCTGTTGCGTTGATCATCATACGGCAACAAATTCTTGTTCAGAATTATGTTAGCTTCCTCAAGGCTTTCCGCAACTTTTCTGCCGCCACCATAATCTTGAACGTCAACTGCAATTTGATGAGATCTCGTGAAACCTTTTTTTCCCCCCAAAACCTTTACTCCATTCTCGAAAAGATACTCGCCAGCAGTTTGGGCGTTCTTAACCGTTTGTTTCGCCAACCCAGCACCGTACAACTTCAACTCTAAGGCGACTAAACCTAACGCAGGCAGCCTTCCAAGATGAGTATTCGACGTGGTTAAGGGAAAAACTGCGTTTTGAACTCCCCTTATTGCTTTTTCCATCCTTTCGCCTTCCAAATTTGCGAGAATCACACCGCCTTGAGGTCCTGGAAAGGTTTTGTGTGTCGACGCGGTTATGAAATCCGCGCCTTCCTTAAGCGGGTCTTGAAACTGTCCACCCGCTATTAATCCTAGGACATGGGCGGCGTCGTAAACGATGTAGGCGCCAGCTTCCCTAGAGACCTCTGCTAGTTCCTTGACTGGATGGGGAAACTGAAACAAACTGCCTCCGAAGGTCACTATGCCGGGTTTTGTTGCCTCTATTATAGTTGCAGACTTTTCCGGATCGATGTTCAACTCGTCAAGGTCATAGGCATGATTTATGGTTTCTAATCCAATAACCCTTCCTGCAAGACCAGTGTAGTCGTGGGAGATGTGTGCTCCGCACATGAGGGGCGCAACAACCATTCTGTTGTTCTTTGTTGCCAGAGAAAGCCCCTTGAAGGTAGCTAAATTCGCATGCGTACCCGAAACAAGCCTAACGTCGATCCAGTTGCAACCAAACAGGTTTTTCATCAAATCAGCTGAGTAATTCTCAATTTTTGTTATGTATTTCTGTCCTTGATAGTGCCGCGTTTTAACATGTCCCTTCAGATCGTTTTCTCCTTCAGCGTATCTAGACTCTAAATCGTGAGTCAAACTCAACATTTCTTTTACTGCTGGAGATTTCAGTCCCTCACTTGCTATCAGATTTATACATTCTTCGCTTCTGTATTTTTCATGCGCCATACTTGATTCAATCAGTTCCCTGACCAGTTCGAAAAAATCTTCTTCCAATGTTTTGTTCCTCCTAAACTCCTCTTTTGCCGTAAACTGTTCAGCGATTTTGACACTTATGTCGATGTCCTAGTTTATATTTGCTTTGTTTCAACAAGTTTTCATCATGTAGAATCGCGAATGCTTACCGTAAAATCAGTGTTTTTCTGAAAACCGCGATTTGCGGTAGACTGTTGTTGTTCGATGCTATATAGCCCCCCTATTTATAGTTTCAACATAGAAACTGAAACTTGCGGTGCATGTCTCTGTGTAGATAGACCCCCTATCTAGACCAGTATATATACCCTCAACATAAAAATTGGACGATGCGGTGCAGATAGGCTCTCTGTAGGTAATCGAAAATCCTTATTTGGTTCATATTCCAGAACAATGGCCAGATTAACTTTTAAGTCTAAGTGGACAGAACCGTTCCTACAATACTTTATCAATATCTTGGAATAGGATTTCTCTTTGAATTGATGAGCTCTAATCCTAATAAACAGAAGATGGTTTGGGTTTGAGATAAAACTTTAATGAAGAATCCGGTTTAGCTTTTAAAGGGATGGAACGCCGAATGATTAAGGTTGGATGCTGCGGATATCCAACTTCCATGAAAAAGTATCAAGAAATTTTTGGTCTAGTGGAGCTGAATACAACGTTTTATCGTTACCCAAAGACGTCCACCGTAGTTAAGTGGAGAGAAAAGGCTCCAGAGAAATTCGAGTTCACAGTGAAAGCCAATCAAGACATCAGTCACAAATTTAAATTTAAGTCAGAGCCCAGCGTCAAAGCCTTCGAGCAAATGAAGGAAATATGTAAAGCCCTGAGAACCCGCATACTGCTGATTCAAACACCCGGGTCTTTCAGACCAGACAAGTTGAAGGATGCACACGAGTTTCTCAGCAAAATCAATCACGAAGGTTTGGTTGTGGTTTGGGAGACTCGCGGTCCCTCTTGGGATGACCCCCACATGCGCGAAAGACTTGCTAAACTATTGCAAGAGTTGGAGGTGTCGCATGTTACGGACCCTTTTAGAGCGATGCCGACGTACACAAGTGACGTAGCCTACTTTCGACTACACGGGCTTGGAGAAAGAATGTACTACTATCAGTATACTGATGCGGAACTGAAAAGACTACACCAACTCGTTGAGCCACTAGAGGCTGAAGGAAAACAAATCTACGTGCTTTTCAACAATTTGTCCATGTTCGATGATGCTCTCCGATTCATGCGTTATCTTGAAACCAACAGTTTCCCAAGCCTTACTGGAACAGTTGGGCTGGAGTCCGTGAAAAGCGTGATGGAAAAAACTCGATATCCAGCCACCAAAAGCGTGCTTTTGAAGAAACTGGGCTGGAGACTTGTTGAGGTGGAAGAAGGAAAACAGGTGAAACTGAACGAATTGTTGAAAGGTATTCCTTCCAAAACCTACGGAAGCGTAGAAGAGGTGCTACGCGAAATCAAGCTTTAATAGTTCCCGAAAATGCTGTGGCGGCGGCAGTAAAGGTTTCTTTTGCCTCTTGTTCAGAGGCCACTCCAAGCGCCACGATGTCGATGCATCCGCTTTGAGCCACGTAGGTCAATGCATCTTTGGGAGGAAGGCAGCCTGCGGCTAGAACCTTCTTTCCGATTATTGGTTTGCCCAGCCTTTTGATTGCCTCTGCAACTTTTACGGGATCGGCGTCCATAAACATGCCTAATTTGTTGAAGGGAAACATGAGAAGGTCAATGTCAAAATCGGTTTTCAGAAGCCAATTCAACATGGATAGGGGCTCATGTGTAACTAAACCAGCCAAGCAACCTGCTGCATGTACCTTGTTAAGAAGTTCCGAAATCTCTCTTTAACTTCTTCTATCCGTGATTTCTCCGTGTAGAAGCATGGCAACGGTGTTGAAAGCTTAAAAATCGTGGATGTTACTTAGGGGGTCGTCAGGACCTATTGTACCCACTATGGTTAATCTCTCCTTAAGTTCTCTTTCAACAGCCTTCAAAGCCCTAAAAACTGGGCGAAAAGGGAGAGCCTGAACGCCCGTAACTCCGAGGTCAACAGCCTTGAGAACTATCTTCACAATGTTTTCGGGTTTCTTGTAAAAATGCTCGTAGTAAATTTGGGCTCTGCTTCCGAACTGGCCTGCCCCAATGAAGGGAGATGTGCCGAGAAGTATTCTGGGAATCCTTGCCTTCCCTACCTGAAGCTGAAGCTGCGAAACTAAACTTTTAGGCATGTGTTCGGGTCTAGCGAGCAAGAGAAGACCTCACGTTAACGTAAGCGGTGCTTAATTAAGGTCACCTGCGCTTTTCGAGTTCAAGTTTCAGAAGTTCAAAGTCTTTGTCAAGTTTATCCCTGTACTTTACGTTATATAAAGCAGCTGCAGGGTGATGCATGGGGATTATGAAGACTTTGAAACCGAGAAGGTTCGCCTCGTAAACCCTTCCATGAATTTTAGTGATGCTTCCAGTTTCGAAGCCCGCTTTAGGAAGGATATAAGAAGCCGCGTGTCTACCGAGGGTCACAATGAACCTCGGCTCGATTATTCTGATTTGGCGATCCAGATATGGAGTGCAAGTTTTAATTTCGCTTGGTAGGGGATCACGGTTTTCCGGAGGCCTACACTTAACAACATTTGCTATGTAAACCTCGCCCCGGGAAAAACCGACTCTCGAAAGCATCTCATCGAGAAGTTTGCCGGCAGCACCAACGAAGGGCCGACCCTTCACGTCTTCCCAGTAACCGGGTGCCTCGCCGATGAACATGACAGCGGCGTCAGGGTTTCCTTCTCCGGGAACAGCGTTTTTGCGACTCCTCCACAATTCGCATTTGCGACAAGCCTTAACCTCGACTTCAACTGCTTCCATGGTATCTAGCTTTGGCACGATGGTCTAACCCCTGACTCACAAGCATCACTTTTATTTACAGTAGGATTTAACTATTCTAAAGTTGGAAAGGGAGTCACTTTTGCTGAAGCTACCGTAAATTTGGGTAGCGTATGGAAAGGTATAATTGTGACAGTTATAACAGCGTTATATGGGGTAAAAACTTAACAGAGAAACGTTGAAGATTCTATTGAGGTCCGGTATGTCGGAAGTGTCGAGGACTTAATTAAAGCTCATGAGGGAATCGAAAAAGAAGTTTACTTAGACTTGGAGAACTCCAGCCCTATATCGATGGAAGGGAAAGCCATCTTGGAGGGCTTACCCATTCCCCCAGGAATGGGTTAAGGAATCCCCAGACCCAATTCCAGAGCTAGCGGAGAAATTCCAAGTCTCAGAAAACTTTATGAGAAAGAGGCTTGAGTTTAAACGCAAACCAGTGGGGAGTTAAATATGGAAGTAAGCTCTATCGCAGAAGAATTGTTATTTACTGTCATCAGGATAGAAACTACAGATTCTGAAGGAAAGCAAAAAGTTGGAACAGGGTTTATTTTCAGCTATGAACTTGAAGATAAGAGATACCTATTCCTTGTGACATGTAAACACCTTATAAACGAGGTAAAAGAGGGCACATTAACTTTTATTAAGAGTAGCGGGCAAAAGCCACTCCTTGGCGAAAGTTATCGGTTAAGAATTGAAAACTTTGAAAACGGATGGTTCAAACATGAAAGTGAAAATATTGATGTGGCAATTTTACCTTTTGTTCCAGTTCTTAACCATATTTTAAATCAAGGAGTTCAAGTATTTTTTAAATCTATACCGGATAATTTGATTCCGAAGGACGAGAAATTAAAGGAACTCGATGCGGTAGAGGATGTTCTTTTTATAGGTTATCCCATTGGATTATGGGATCCCAAAAACTTCATTCCGGTAGTACGAAAAGGAATTACTGCAACGCCTGTGTTTCTTGATTTTAAGGGTGAGAAGCAATTTTTGATAGATGCATCTGTTTTTCCGGGCTCTAGTGGAAGCCCCGTCTTTATTCACGATAAAGGTATCTATTGGGACAAAAAATCAGGAAGCACAGTAGTAGGTCATCGCATTTTCTTTTTAGGAATGCTTTCAGCGGTCTTTAAAATGCCAGACACAGGTGAGATAATCCTTCCTACTGAAAGAACACCTGTTATTAGGATAAGTCAGCTAGTAGACATTGGAGTCGTGTTCAAAGCTGAAACTATTCTTGAAACAATCAAAGAATTTCTTGAGAAGGTGAAAAATGCGAGTCCGTCCCATAACAGCGGATAAAAGTAATAATTTTCTATGAAAAATGCTTTGGCTTATGCCAGAGTTTCAACTAAAGAGCAGGCTGAGAAAGGATTATCAATTCCAGCCCAGTTAAAAGCAATAGGGAATACGCTAATTCTCATGGTTTTAGGATTTTTAGAGGGAATATGCCCGATTTAGTGAATCAATTAAATCTCAATAGACATATTTTTTGAAAATGATTAAAAATGCCCAAAAGAATAAAACGATTGATGCCGTCATAGTCCACAAGATTGACAGGTTCTCTAGAAACATTGACTTTTATGCTTATAAGGCGATTTTGGAAAAGGAAGGAGTTAGGCTTCTATCAGTTACGGAGAACATTGATGAGAATCCATCTGGAGAATTTATTGAGAATGTTTTGGTCGCTATGGCTCAGTTTTATTCAAGGAATTTGGCTGAGGAAGTTTTGAAGGGAATGAGGGAGAAGTTTGAGAGGGGAGAGCGGCCTGTTAAGGCTCTAATAGGCTACAAGAATGTTAGGGATGAGAAGGGTCATTCACAGATCGTTGAGGATAAAGATACTTCTTATCTGATTAAGCAAATGTTTAGGCTTTATGCAACTGGTCAATACTCATTGGGGTCTCTTTCAGAGGAGATGGGCAGGAGAGGCTTGAAGACAAAGAGGGGAAAATTTCTTTCACCAGAGCAAATAAAGAAAATTCTCAGAAACAAGTTCTACATTGGAAAGATGATAATGTGGAATAAAGAGGTTCAAGGAAAGCATAAACCAATCATTGACGAGAGGTTTTTCAATCAGGTTCAAAACATCCTCGCAGAAAGAAAAATCACCCCAGACAAATGGCAAAAGAGAGACTTTCTTTAAGGGGTCTAGTTTATTGCCAAAACTGTCAAAGAAGATTAACCGCTGAAGTTCATCCGAGAGGAGAATATTATAGATGCCAAAACAACATTAACAGTAAATGCTCAGAAAGGTATATTCCCGTAAAGTTGCTTAAAAACCAGGTTGAAACCCTTTATAATCTTATGGAACCAACAACCAAACTTCTGAAACTCCTAAAAGCAGAGATTGAAGAAGTTCAAGAAATTTTTCAAGCCAAATCCAAGAATGAAATATCAAATCTAAAAAGGAAAATAGCTGAAAACGAGGCTAAAATGGACGCTTTAGTCGATAACTTAGGAAGAGAAAAAGAATGCCTAAAGGAAAGAAACTGCTGGAGCAATACGTGAGCAGAATTGAGGAGACCTATGGAGAGGGAAGAGACTTCATCATTATCCTAAAGTATGCTAAAAGAGAAGAGCCCATCAAAAAATACTTGAGGAATGCAAAGTTGGACGATCACTCAAAGGAGTTTTAACAAAAGCCAAATGCAAGGACAAAGAAGTCAGCATCTTCATCACCGGAAAGCTCATTCTTAAGGAACTAACAGGAAGAAAAAGCGCCGAGAAAATGCTAGAAGATTTGCTTGCGTGAGTTTCAGCAATAAAGGTTATCAAAAGGATGCTAGACATAGTTTTAACGGTGAAGCCCATGACCAGTTTCGAACACACCTACAAGGGCGTTAGGATTCTTGTTTTGACTGGCGACATTACGAAGCAGGAAGTTGACGCCATCGTGAATCCAGCGAACAGCCTGCTGATCATGGGCGGTGGAGTCGCTGGAACCATCAAGAGGGTTGGAGGAAATGAAATAGAAGATGAAGCCGTCAAACACGCGCCAGTTCCAGTGGGTGAAGCAGTGGCAACGGGAGCCGGCAGACTGAAGGCGAAATACGTTGTTCATGCACCAACCATGGAAAGACCAGCTATGCGCATCGGCAAGAGAAACGTGGGGTTGTCAGTGCGTGGAGCGCTAAAATGCGCCGAAGGGCTAGAGATTCGAAGTATAGCTTTTCCTGGAATGTGCACTGGTGTTGGAGGTCTCAGCCTCGAAGAAGCCGCCAGAACCATGGTAAACGAAGCAAAAGAACACATCGGCAAACGCACAAATTTGAAGCAAATAATTTTCATCGGATTCGAAGAAGATTTAACCTATGCCTTCGAAAGGGCGGTTAACGGTATCCTCACAACCCCTTAGCGGTCTTCAGAAGTTTGTCGGATAAATGTCTTCTTAAACCGTGCACCTCATGCAAAATGTCGGACATCCAGCGAAATCATTTCGCGATTCCGACATGTTTTTATATAAGTTCTGTTTCTCTCCTTATTGAGAGTGATGTTGTGTCGGAATTTGATGGTAAGAAACCGGAAAGCAGAGAAGAATTCATCAGGCTACTCAGGGCTGCTAAAGAGAAAGAGACAGAGATGAGAGTTGCGAGGAAAATGAGGTCGACAAAACCGACAGTTTCTGGCACGGCGAAGATAATGAAGGTGCATCGCGATACACTTTATGAGTGGATGAAAGAATTCAATGTTATATTCGAAGACGTTGCTGTCGGAGAGTTAGCGCCTGCAGAAGTCGTGAAAAAGCGTGAAGAATTTACGTATCTCATAGGCGAGGCTTTGACTGGCGAAGGCTCTGAGGTTGCCCACGTGGACTTGATAATCGGTGATAAGGCGGGTCCTGTGGGAGAAGCTTTCGCCAACAGTTTGTCAAACTTGTCTGTTGGGCACACGCCCCTCCTTGCGGTTATTAGGCCGAACTTGCCCCCGAAGCCACATACTCTTTTGGTTCCCAAAGTTACCGTGAAAAATATGGAGCAGGCGGGGAAAATCTTCGGTCCAGCTCAGGCGGCTGTGGCTAAAGCTGTTGCCGATGCTGTGGAAGAGGGTGTCATACCAGAGGACAAACTTGAAGACTGGTTGATTATATGTAGCGTTTTTGTTCACCCAAATGCAAAGGATTATCGAAGAATTTACCAGTACAATTATGGAGCCACAAAATTAGCCTTAAGAAGGGCTCTAGCCAAGTATCCGCCGCTGAAGAAAATCATGTACGACAAAGACAGGGCGAAACATCCAATAATGGGATTCAAAGTACCCCGACTGTGGAGGCCTCCCTACCTACAAATAGCCCTTGACATTCCAAGCGTGGAGAGAACAAAGAAAATCGTAAGCGAATTGCCTGAAAGCGACAGAATAATCTTGGAAGTCGGCACGCCCCTGCTAAAGAAATACGGAGTAAAAGTGATTCGCGACCTAAGGGAAGTAGCCAGAGATGTGTTCATCGTGGCCGACCTCAAAACCCTAGACGTTGGAAAAGTTGAGGTTGACCTAGCCTTCGAAGAAACCGCGGATGCCGTTGTAGCCTCAGGGCTAGCAGCCACAGAAACCCTTGACAAATTTATCTACGAGGCAAAGAGACTTGGAATCTACGCTGTGGTGGACATGATGAACGTTGAAGATCCTGTTAGAAAGCTTCAGCCCCTCGAAAGTTTTCCCGACATAGTGATTCTGCATCGCGCCATAGACATAGAGGAAAAAACTGGCAAAACTAGCTGGGACCTCATTAAGGAAATGCGGCAAACCTTCAAGCATGAAAAGTTCTTGGTGGCTGTTGCAGGTGGCATAACTCCAGAGACAGCGCCCGAAGCACTAGCAAATGGAGCCGACATTATTATTGTTGGAAGGTACATAACGCAGTCAAGAGACGTAGAACGTGTGGCTAGGGATTTCTTGAAGTGCACAAGAGAGATGGCGTTGGACATAGACCTGTTCAGGGTACACGTAGAATAGTTTCATGATGTAATCTAAGGGCTATCATGGCGAACTATTCCAAAGGCTGGTTGCGCTACTCTGGGTTAAACTCAAGGTTCAAAGAGCGAAGGCCATATCTGTAACCTTGTATGAACATTGGCAGGAAAGTTGCGCAAAGGAGCGATAGAAGCTGTGAAGAGGACGATAATGGTTGCCGCCATTATTTTCTTGTTACTCTCAACGCTAGTATTTAATAGCCCCACGGTATTAAAGGGCGAGACAAATGAAGCAAGTTTCATAATCAAGACTAGCGTCACCTACTACAACAATGGAACAGGAAACTGGGTTTTCAAAGATGAAGATCGAGCTATCAGTCTATTTATGAACAACACGTGGCAAACAGTTCACCTAACGTATCATTCACATCCCCTGGAGAGATTCGATACCGATGAAGATGGAAACCCAATAGCTGTTTTGAAGTTTCTAGAGGCGGAAATCGAACCAGGCAAAAGCATAAGCTACGCGGTCACGTATTACGCCCTCTCAAAACCTCGTTTCCTCCCCCTAAACATAAGTGAGGAGAATTCAAGAAATCTTGATGATATTCCGGAGGAATTGATAGAAAGATATTGTGGGGAAGGCGATCCATGGTTAGTTAATGATCAAGAGCTTCAAGATTTAGCTTACAACATAGCAAAAGGTGAAACAAACGTTCTCACTATCGTTAAGAAGTTCATCACATGGATCAGGGATCCAGACAATATCAGGTATAAGACACATGAAACTCCCATGTATCCAAACGAAACGTACACTAAGCGCGAGGGAGACTGCGACGACCAAGCGATTCTGTTCGTCACACTGTGTCGTATCTTGGGGATACCATCATACCTTCAAATCGGCTGCATATATATGCCTACGACCACGCCAACGCAAAATAAGTATTGGGAAGATCACTTGACAATTTCACTAAAGCACATTGGGTGGCACGGGTGGGCAATGGTGTATATTCCGCCGTGGGAATGGCTGCCTGTTGACCTCACCTACGTCCTAGACGGACATAGTGATCCCCTCAACGCAATAAAGAATGCGGCAGTCACTTCCCAAAAAACACTCCAATACATGAACATTAGTCAAATGGATTATGTAACCTCATCTAGAGGCTGCAGAGATTTTTTCAAAAACAATGGTTTCTACGTTTATGCACAATATGAAATGACACAGACGCTCCCAGAAAGCCTCTTAGATGTCATCATAGAGAAACTAGAGGAGCTGTTTCCATGGATTCTCGTTACCGCAATAGTTGTGGTTACGGTTGTCATTGCAGGAATTTCCATGTACCTTCGAAAGGAAAAGAAGTTGAAGCATAGCAAATGGATCATAGCAAACCCTTAATAAATGGATGTTTCCCATTTCAGTTAACGTCACGAGAAAATTGGCGCATAGGAGAGTAAAAATCGCCTATGGCAAAGTTCAAAATAATAATTTCGGATCCAGAAACGGGTAAATCCCGGTTTGTTGAAGTTGAGGGAACCCAAGCAGTCCCCTTGGTTGGTAGAAAACTAGGAGAGATAATCGACGGATCTGTGGTCAAGCTGTCTGGCCACAAGCTGAAAATAACAGGCGGGTCTGACAAGGATGGATTTCCCATGAGGCCTAATGTTCACGGGGGAGTTCGGGTTAGAGCGATTTTGAGTGAGGGCGTAGGTTTTCATTCTTCTCAAAGGGGGGAGAGGCAGAGGAAAACCATTAGAGGTAACGTAATAACCGAAGATATTGTTCAGATAAGCATGAAAATCGTTGAAACGCCCAAAAAACCGAAAGAGAAAAAGAAGGTAGAAAAATGGGAAAAGAAAGGGGAAGGTGGGTCAACTGAAGAACCTGCCCAAACAACCTGAAGTCAACATCGGAACAATCGGCCACGTAGACCATGGAAAAACCACCCTAGTAGAAGCCATAACAGGTGTTTGGGCAGCCAGACACAGCGAGGAGCTGAGGCGAGGCATAACCATTAAGCTCGGTTACGCAGACGCACCCATATATAAATGCCCCAAATGCAAACCGCCCCAATCCTACTCCACAGAACCCACTTGCCCCCACTGTGGTTCCTCAGGCGAGTTCATTCGAGCAGTCAGTTTTGTGGACGCGCCAGGCCACGAGGCCCTCATGGCAACAATGCTTTCAGGGGCGGCTGTTATGGATGGAGCCATACTGGTCATAGCAGCCGACGAGCCGTGTCCACAGCCCCAGACTCGAGAACATCTGGCCGCCATCGAGATAACAGGAGTAAAGAATCTTGTAATCGTTCAAAACAAAATCGACATAGTTGATGAAAAAAGAGCGTTGGAAAACTACAAGGAAATAGTTGAGTTTGTAAAAGGGACCGAAGCTCAAGGTGCACCCATCATCCCAGTTTCCGCCCAGCACTCAGTGAACATAGACGCCGTAATTCAAGCATTAGAAGAACACATCCCAACTCCTAGTCGGGATCCCTCGAAGTCTCCTAGAATGTACGTTGTACGCTCCTTTGACGTAAACAAACCCGGGGCTCCTGTGGAGAAGCTGGTGGGAGGGGTGCTTGGAGGCACAATCTTTCAAGGAAAATTCGAAGTTGGAGACGAGATTGAAATTCGCCCAGGAGTTAGAGTTGAAAAGCATGGAAAAACATTTTATGAACCCCTTTTCACCGAGACCGTGAGCCTACACGCTGGCGGAAGAATGGTTAAGGAAGCTAGATGCGGAGGCTTAGTGGGCATAGGAACCCTTCTAGATCCGTCACTAACCAAGGCTGATGGTCTCATAGGAAATTTGGTGGGAAAGCCGGGTATGCTCCCGCCGAATCTATCCGAATTAGCTTTAGACATCAACCTCTTCAAGCGTGCCATAGGAACCAAAGAGCTGATGGAAGTTGAAAAAATAAACAAAGGTGAGCGCCTCCTCCTCGATGTTGGAACGGCCATAACCCTTGGAAGCGTTGTCTCCGCGAAAAAAGACGCAGCTACTCTTCAGTTGGCAAGACCTGTATGTGCCGAAGAAGGCTCCAGAGTGGCCATAAGTAGAAAAATCGCAGGCAGATGGCGCCTAATCGGCTATGGAATGATAAAGGAGTAGCCAAGCTGAAACTTGAGCTGGAAGTTGTTAGTAAAGGCTAAACAGCCTACACCATACTACGGTGGTGGAAGGAAATGATAAAAGTGATATTTGACTCAAACTTCCTTTTCGTTCCTTCACAATTTCGACTAGATATATTCGAAGAATTGACCAACCTTCTAAATCAACGGTTCGAACCAGTTCTTTTTTCCCCAACCTACATGGAGCTTCTAAAAATAGCTGAGAAAGGCTCTCCTAAAATGCGTAAACAAGCTTCGTTAGCACTCAAACTCGCAGAAAAATGTCGTCTAATCCAAGTTGAAAAGAGCCTAGATGAGACGCATGATGATGTGATTGTTCGAGTGGCATCAGAGTGGAGGTGGCCCGTTGCCACAAACGACCGGGAGCTTAGAAAAAAGCTAAGGAATAAGAGTGTTCCGGTCATTTTTTTGAGACAGAGACGGCGTCTGGAGTTGGAGGGAACCGTCTAGTTTATCTGTACCCTTATAAATGGGGTCGTCACTTATTTGAGGCAAAAGTCCCATTTGCAAACGGAGGGTCACATCTTATATTAACAATTATCACACGGTCATTAACGAAATTTGGTGAGGGGTTGCTTGTTTAAACTCGTAACTTTAGAAGATACCATTCGCATACCTCCAGAAAAGTTCGGGGAGCCCATCGATGCGGTTGGTTATGAGCAACTGACGATGAAGTATGAGGGCATTGTCGACGAGGAGCTGGGTTATGTCGTAGCCGTGACTGAAATTGAGGTCAATCCGATTGGAAAGATCATTCCAGGGGACGGGGCGACCTATCATAAGGTGGGATTCTCCCTTCTCACGTTTTATCCAGGGATTCAGGAAGTTGTCGAGGGAGAGGTGGTTGAAATAGCCGATTTCGGAGCGTTTGTCCGCGTGGGACCCGTCGACGCGCTACTTCACGTATCTCAAATAATGGACGATTACATTTCCTATGATGAAAAGCAAGGAACACTCATGGGAAAAGAAACAGGAAGGAAACTCGCAACCGGAGACCATGTGCGAGTTCGCATAACCGCCGTCTCCCTCGGCCACGGCAGAGGTTCTGGAAAAATTGGCGTAACCGCTAGGCAACCCCACTTAGGAAAGATTGAATGGATCAAAATGGATCTAGAAAAAATGGAGAAAACCGAAACCGTGAAAACAAAAGAAACTAAAGCAGCTGAGGTTTCAGAAACATGAGTGAAAAAGCTTGTCAAGAATGCCGCATGGTATCAAGTGGGTCCGTCTGTCCAAACTGCAAAGCTACAAGCCTAAGCGACGACTTCAGCGGCTTAGTGATAATCTTTGATTCCGAAGGCTCAGCTATGGCTCGCGCGATGAAAGTGAATGAGAAGGGACGCTACGCCATTCGTGTGAGGTAGGTGAGTAAAATACGTCGCCTCACACCTAAATTACGCGAGGAATTAAAGGCTCCATTGGGACTTTTAATTCAAGGTTCATTTGACGAAACCATGAAAACGCTGAAAGAGTTAACCAGAAAGGAAAAGCCTTCAAAGGTCATTTCCGTGGGTGACGCCGTTTCCAACAGCATGATGAAACACGATGTTTCTCCACAAGTTTTGATAGTTGACAATAAGGTTATGCGGGAGCCCATCCGGCCTATCGCAGTGGACGCTGACCAAACTTTGCACGTAAAAAATCCTGCTGGAACGTTAGCTGATGAGGCATGGGCTGTTATAAAAGAGGCTTTAAGAGGGAAGCGTCGAACAAGGGTGTTGGTTGATGGTGAGGAAGATTTACTTACCCTCGTGGCTGTGTTATGCGCACCAGAAAATTCACTGGTGGTTTATGGACAGCCGCATGAAGGAATCGTTGTGGTTAAGGTTACAGAAAAAATGAGGGAAACGGTACGTTGCATTGTCGATTCGATGGAGTAGTCTTCGAAAAGCTAAAGTGAGAAAGCGCATGAAAATCACAACCCTACAGAGGTGCACCAATGAAGGTTAAAATTAGTTCCGAAGAGTACAACCCTCTGCTGAAAAGAAAAGAAGTAGCCTTTGAAGTTGAACATAGAGACACTGGAGGAACTCCTTCCCGCTTTGAAATTAAGAAAAGGCTTGCATCCTTGCTAAAAATAGACCCTGAGCTAGTATACGTTAAAAAGATGGAGACAAAAACAGGGACGATGATCGCTGTTGGCGAGGCTAACGCTTACGACTCAGCTGAGCAAGCAAAACTTGTGGAACCTGAACACATCATCGCTAGGAACGCTCCTCCGGAAAAACAAAAAGAACCGGAAAAACCGGAGAAACCAGAAAAACCGAAAGAACCAGAAGAATTAGGGAAGGAGAAGGAGGAATAATAAGTGGCTGAGAAAGAAATTAAGGAGAAAAAGGCTAAGAAAAGGAGAAAGGGCGTCTTCGCTTACTACAAAGTTGATGAAAAAGGCTTCAAAAGGCTTCTTCCCTTCTGTGAGCGATGTGGACCAGGCTACTTCATGGCAGATCATGGTGATCGTTACACATGCGGGCACTGCGGCTTCACTCGTTACAAGCAAACTGAAAAGGACGAGTGAAGCACATTTAAATCTTGAAACTTCTATATGGTTTAGTGGATGAGGCAAGAAAAATGGTTCACGTAAGGGTTTTCATACACAACCTCTCTGCAGAGCGTTTTTGGGATATTGAAAAGCCGATTCCCCCTGTTCAGGTAGCCACAAACCTTAATGTTGTAGGAATCAACGAGAAACGTGAAGACATGCTTGAGGTTCCTTTCGTTTTTACCATAAACTACACGCCAGCAGTGGCTCAAATCAACGTGAGGGGAAAGGGTCACGTGACAGGGTCAAAAGAAGAACTTAAACAAATTCATGAAGCGTATAAGGAGAAAAAGCCTCCACCCTCTGTCATTGTTCAATCCATATCCAACGTCGTATTCTTGGAATCGGTAATCGTCTGCAGAACCTTAAACATTCCCCCTCCCATACCCCTACCACAAATACCTCCAGCCGCGAAAAAGGAACCGTCTGAACCAACCTATCGGGCTTAGTAAAAATTAGGCGCGGAAAGCCTTTTGTTGAATAATGTGCGTATTTAGAAGTGTTGTTAATTTTTAAAGGAGCAACGGTCAAAAACCTCAACATTCAACTGTTCACTCATTCGTTTGGAGACCTCCCCCCTACCAGTAAGGATACGACACACGAAATAGAGAAGATTACATAGTCACGAAGTTGGCGGAAGCAGGACCCTGGTCTCTCTTGAAGGATATGCCCCTTGATGTGATAGACTTACCGAAACGCGTCATGGAAATCGTTAAAGATTTTTGAAAAAGCGACTCAAAAGTACATTGTCTGACAAAACTCGTACCCAGAATATGGCTAGACTAAGACTTGGAGTATCTCCGACCACATGGGCAATCACAGCTCCCACAATGGCTAAAACAGCGTATTTTAACCCAGTCCCGTAAGCATTTTCTCTACTGAGTTTACCCACGTAAGCGCCCGGAAGAAAGGATAATACGGCGCCTAACAAAAAAGTGAGAGTCACAGCAGTGGCTATTTCGAATAAAACAAATGGACTAACTAAGATAATTAGGGTTGCGGTTGTGGCTAAGAATGAACATACGGTATTTATGGCATTTTCCTTCTCAGAATGTATCCTTGTTGTCACTCCGTGTTCTGTGGTTTCATGGATTTGCAACCCTCTTTCTGCCGATTGCGACATAAAGAACCCTAAAGCATTTCCCAACGCGTTTGCCAATCCCCCAATTATTGCGGTAATTATTACTAAATTTGACTAGAAGTAGCTTCGGCAACTCCTATGGTTAACCCTAAGCAAAGAATCATGCCGTCCACCATTCCAAAAGCAATCCCCTCCATCCGATAACTGATTTCTCCTTCAACCACCTTAAACCACCTGTCTTGAGTTCGTTTAACAGCGCCTCTTATAGGAGTTTTCTCCCCCGCGTCCAGCCCTTGATAAATCTCTTAAATCCCAGTGTATTTATAAAAACTCCCAAAAGCTATTGTTGATTTTATAGCTGGGGCGTTCTTATATGCGCACGTATGTCTGAACAACATCTGAAAAACAAATAAGTCATTTCAAACTAACCTCATTAAAGTCTTTATTGTGCAAGGGTGTTTGAATGTTCACTATCTTCATAATAGGCACAGCTGGTTCAGGAAAATCCCTTCTCACAGCATCCTTCAACGAATGGCTCAAAATCGGAAAACAAAGCGTGGCAACCGTAAACTTGGACCCAGGAGTCTTAACCTTGCCATACGTGCCCGACATCGATGTCCGAGACTACATCGGCATCGATCAAATTATGAAGCAATATGGGCTTGGACCAAACGGCGCCCTAGTGATGGCGGCTGATTTAATCGCAGAAGAGACGGAAAGGCTTGGAAGAGAAATTGAAGACCTAAAGCCTGACGTGGTTATCGTTGATACTTCTGGCCAAATGGAGCTTTTCGCTTTCAGAGCCAGCGGCCCCTACATCGCAGGTGAATTGACTGATGAGCCTAAGGCCATAGTATACCTTTTCGATTCGGTGTTTTCCCTAGACCCTCTCAACTACGTTTCGAACATGTTCCTCTCAGCAGCAGTGTACAACCGCTTCTTCGTTCCACAAGTTCATGTGCTGTCAAAATGCGACCTCCTTCCACCAGAAGACATGAATCGCATAGTGGA
>LIHK01000044.1 GCA_001399795.1 Candidatus Bathyarchaeota archaeon BA2
CCTCCTTTCCCTAGCTTACTTAACCTTCAACCTAAGGCTGGCTGCTCCCCGCGATATATCACTAGCTTGACTTTATACTCTCTAAATTCGATTCAAAGGAAAATCCCAATAAAGGGGAGTTGAAACTTATCTTATGTGGCAGTTGCCACCGATGGACTACGAAAATGTTTAAAACCGCAAAAGCTTTCTCCCTGTTGGTGGTTGGCCCGATGGCGAGAATGTTTGAAGAAATTCAACGGATAGTTGAGAAATTATCCGAGAAGGATATCGCTGAGCTTATGCATAGTTTTGACCATTGTGTATTAATGGTGAACAAGTTTGAGGAAACTAGAAAGCCGGAGTATTATGCAAGAATGATATTTACATGCGAAACTTTTATGGAAACTTTAAGAAAATTAGAAGAGAGAGCAAAAGAATAANNAGTTGCTACAATTAAATGGGTCATCTATCTCCTCGACATCTTCCATGCCTTGTTAAGTTATCTCCGCCACAACTCTTCACTCTCAAAATTTTTGCATATTCGTCTATATCCGCATTCTGGGTAATAGTTTCGACTATCTTTTATAAAGCAAATCGCAATTAATAGAATAATCGAAGATCCGCCTGTATGGAAGAGCAATAAAAGCCGCAAAAACCAAAAGAGGCAAAATAAGACAGCGAAATTCAAAGGGAAAATCCCAATAAGGGAATTGAAAGAATATGTACTCCGCCAGTATATATTTTTTCCATCTGAAATGGACAACCTCTGCTTTCTCTTTAACCAATCAACATCTTTCGGTTTAATCGTCATGTTTCCTCACTTTTGAAGGAATATCTTTGGATTATCTGAGTGGGGGTTAGCACAGGCACTTTTAGGTATTTGACAAAATCTTTTGGGTTCCATGTAGCTAAGGCTTCCCCATAAATTTCGGCATGCGCCCCGACGAGGAAGTCTGGGAGAATTCTTCCACGTGCCACCCCCACTTCAGCGAGGTAATTAGCATAAATCCTGCCTGAGCGCTTAGCCACATCAAGACTACCGTGCAAACGAACCTCAATGTGGTTGACAGCTAGAAACCGTTGAACCCTCCTTTCCTCCAGTATTGGGTCAGCACTAAGCTTAATCCCAGCATATAACTCAGCGTACGCGATCTCTGAAATTAGTAAGCTTTGCTTTGTTTCCTTAGCCCATTTAAGAAAACTCCTAGTATCTTCAGCGAATTCATCATCCTTTAGGTGGCTTACAATCACGTTTGTGTCAAGGGCGATCCTCACTTCTTCCCCCTCAACCAATCCACAATTTCGATTGAATTCTTCATTTTACCAAATACTGGGTGATTCTTCCAGGCTCCAAGCGTCTCCATCATCACATCCTCCCAACCCGCAAGCACTTTTTCAATAATGATTCTACCCTCATCGTATCGAACTTCAACCACATCGCCTACGGAAAGACCTATTTTCTCCCGCACCTCCCGGGGGATAGTTACTTGATATCGACGAGCTATTTTCACTTCCATAGTAGCACCAATCCTATTTACTCAATAGGAATTTATAAACCGACCGATGATATATGGCATCTTTTCTGTGTGCCCAAATGAGGAACGGCGTGAAGTACTTCTCAAAATAGACAGCCCTAGACAGGAGAGGTTTGTTTAATGTCGGTCATGGAGACGAACTACCCGGTGATATCAGGAATAGGCAAACCTTCGCCTTCTCTTTAATCAACTCATGCTCTTTGAATTACCCCACTTTCCCATAAGCCAACAGCCTAACACATCACGATCGATTTCATCGAGAAGTTCATCCGTGAAGCCTTGATGAAGTGGAAGCCGAGCTTGATACCGTTCGCTACCATAAGCCGATGCGTAGCCGCCAGTTAAGTTAACTAGCTTGCTGTGTTACCACGCTCGGGCTAAGACTCCTCTCGGCTCATCATCTTTGCTGGCGTAGCAGGCGAGCGCCAAAGCCCACAGCTGGTCGTCGTGGCTGTTGGGTGGATGCCAAAACATGAGCTTTCCTGACTTGGTGTATTCGTAGCGTTGCTCGTTGATCTGTTGACAAAGCCTGTGGTTGTAGGGCATCTTAAACGCGCCCTGCTCCATCTTGACGCGCAGGTTGGCCAGCATCTCCGCCTTTGACTGCATCGTAAACGATTGGCCTTCCGCATTTGCTAAACCTTGCGCCTTGATCTCCTCGATGGCAACCTCTCCAACGCCGGATCTATCAATCAAAATCCTTCGGAGATTGAACTTTTTATTAGCTTGAACCATAAAGCCAATTATCGAGCTGTACGATGTTTCAAGCGGAAACTCTCTCAGAAACACCAGTTTGATATGATCTCGAGTTTTCTGTACCACAGCGAAAACGCTGTAGTCTTGGAGCTTGCCCAAGTCGCAACCCGCATAGAAATCACCTTCCTGACGCGCAAGCCCCTCCAAGTCACGTTCCAACTCCAGCTCCGGGTCGATGCATGAACGAATAAGATCCTGCGGAAAGTAGCTGGTAGCTGCCTCCACAAACTCCGCTTCGTATTCCATGCGATACGTTTCAGTCGTCATGAACTCTCGCTGTTTCTTTAAGAATTTCTCTGAGATCAGAGGACACTCGCTTGACTTGACCCTGTACACACTGAAGTCTGGGTCCACGAATGCTCGATAAAAGAAGTGGTCTTTGCCCCAAGGCGTGCTCAACAAAATCAAACTTCCGTTCGTTGTTGCCAACATCGGATACAGAATGTTTGTGATGACTTCTTCAGGTATGTAGGATGCTTCATCAACGATAACCATTTGCGCCGTAAACCCACGTAAAAGATGCCCAGAGCATGGCAACGCTATTATCTCGCTGCCATTAGATAGCTGAATCGTGGTTTGCGTCGAGCGGATAACGCTTCTCCTTAAGACCGTGCGAAAAATAAAGCCAGCAATCTTGGAGAACATGATTATGCTTTGCCTTCGGGAAGGCGCTGTAATCAGAACCGTAACGTCCGCATTACAGAAGGCGAAATGAACAGCCTTTATCGCTATCGTCGTGGTTTTTCCAGTTTGGCGACCCATGCACGCAACGAGCCGCTTGGACTGGTCCCGCAACAATTTCTCTTGGTAGCGAAAAGGCTTTACACCCAACACAACTTCGGCGAAGAGCACAGGGTCGCCTCTTATTTTCTTGAGCTTCGCTTCCCTAGAGCCTTCTTCGACTTCTAATTCCCGGCCTTTCAATTATTCGCATCCTCTTCATCATGATTTTGCTATATTTTCCGGGGATTTTAGAAAGCACAATCGCCATGTCATCTTTATCGAGCTTTCCAACTCCAGCCTTGTAAAACAGCTTGTTTAGGGTGCCTATTGCATTCGCCAAAACACCCGCCCACCTAATCTTGTCAGCCTCATCTACAGTGGAGTCATCCAACCGCTCATCAATATAGTTAATAAGGCGCCACGTTCGAGCAATCAACTCAGCAACGTCACCTTTTTTCTCCTCAGCCACGCCCCGTCACCCACATAAAGGCTGTAAGGTCATTGAAAAACGGTGCTCTTGATTTAAAAGAGTGCTCTTTTAAAATAAATAAATAAATTTTTAAATAAAAAAATTAAAACGCGCTATTTTAAGCCCCTATGCTCCCTCTTTAACGTAGGCTAAGGCTTCCTTCAATTTGATTTTTAGTTTTTGTTTGCAGAAGTATGTGAGAACGTTTCGCACATCTCTTCCCAGAAGTTGTTGGGCGTTTGGGTGTTTGGTTGTCACGTATTGGGGCCAGTCTATGATGAGGATATATCGGTTTGGTTGTAGGATTATGTTGTAGGGACTGAGGTCTGCGTGGATTATGCTGGCTTCTTGGTAGGCTTTGCGTATGTTGACTAGAACTTCCTTTAGAACTGCTTGTGGCTTGGGCAACTCTGGGTAGTGGAATAGTTCTGCTCCTTCTATCATGCTCATAACCAAAACGTGGCGGTTTTGTTTGATTGGTTCTGGAACTGTTACGCCTTTTTGGTGGAGAATTTTCAAGGCTTCGTATTCTTTTTTAGCTGCAATTTGGGATTGGCGGTGCCAGTCTGGACTGTAAATGTATTTGGTAACGTAGCCTCGTTTACGTTTTGTTTGTTTGAAACTTGTTCGGCCTAGGCGGTGGAATTTCACTGCTACCTGTTGGCCCGTTGGCGTTAAAGCGTCATAGACATCTGCTTCTTTTCCTACGCCTAATGATTTGCCGAAGGCTTCGAGTACGTTAGCCTTAACAAGAGCGTTTATGGCTAGGGTGTCGTATCCTGCTGTGGTGAGGCTGTAGCCTGTGTAGGCTCCTCGACGACCTGTGATGAGGCGTTTTTTGCGGATGCTTTGCAGTCTGTACGCGACTTCTTGGGGTGGGAGGTTAGCGAATTTGGGTATGATGTCTTCTGGCACGTATTCATAGCGTTTCATTTGGAGTTCGATGGCTTGGAGTATTCGAAGGTCTTCGGGTTCGAGTTTACGATAAACTCCAACAGCAATATCAACGGCAGACATGGTCAGAAAATGATTGGGGAGAAATCATTTAAGGACTTTCTCGCATGCTCTGCCTACCCCTATTTCCTTTATAAAGGCTGAATGTTGGCGGATTGGATTGCGTGCAGAAAGGTTACATTTTCACGACTTTTAGGGATTTAATCGCGCTCTCAACCATTTCTTTTATGTTCAATTTTTCTTCCGCCTTTATCACTTTCTCTAGCTTCGCCTTCGTCGCTGGTTTGCTAGGAACTGCTGTGCATCCTTTTGCTTTTCTGCTTGAAATCTTGTATGTTCCGATTTTTCTTGCTATTGTTTCTGTTTCTGCCTTGTCGAATCCTAGTAGTGGTCTATGTATCGGATACTTCTTGACGGCATTATTTAGCACTCTTAGGTTGGTTATTGTTTGGCTAGCCTGCTCTCCAATAGCCTCTCCAGTCACGATCCCCTCTGCCCTAGTCATCTCAGCTAAGCGTTCCGCTATTCGATACATCATACGTTTGCAAAGCAAACAGGTAAATCTTCTAGAAGAATCTTCTATAATTTTATTCAAGTTTTCCCCATGCTGAACCACGTAAACCTTTCTAGGGAATCCAACAGCCCAATCAAACAGGACTTCAGCGACGTTTAACGCCCTCTCCGTCGTAGTCTCATCCGTGAAAGGCATATTATCAAAATAAACAGGCACAACAGGGCAACCCCGCTTCATAACCAGCCAACACGCCACCGCAGAATCAATCCCACCACTCAACAAACCCACCACCCTAGGTTGAGTACCAAGAGGCATACCTCCAACCCCATCAACTACATCCAAGTACACGAAGGCCTCATCATTTCTAACCTCAACCCCAAGCTTCACGTTCGGTCTATCCAAATCAACTTTCAAACCCAGCTTCTCACCAAACTCGTCAAGGATACGCTGTCCCACCACCCTACAAACATCAGCACTGGAATAAGACTGATCACCAACTCGCCTACACCTAACAGCAAAACGATCACCTTCCTTCAACGCACGCTCAGCCAAGAACACACTTTTATCAACTATGTTCTCAAGCTTGGAAGAGGTTTCCAGCGACGGAGAAACAGAAGAAACACCAAAAATCCGTGCCAGCCTACGTACTGCTTCTACCGCCGATTCAGTTCTCAAAAAAAGCCTACCGTGCCTACGAACAATCTCGCTGTAGGGAACTTCATAACGCTTCAAAACATTCTTTATGTTCCTAACCAAACGACGTTCATACAACCGTCTAGTCCAGGGCCTCTTAAGCCACAACTCCCCGCCAAAACGAATGATAACAGAATCAAAAGTATGCGTCAAACCAGCTTCCACTTGGAACCCTCAGAGGTATCCTCCACCACCACACCTAATTTATTAAGCTTCGCCCGAATCTCATCCGACAATTCGTAATCTCCCTTACTACGCAAATTCTCCCTCAATTCAACCAGAAGATTCACGAGATCGTTAACCAGTTTCTCACTAACCTTCTTAGTTCTCTTCTTCTGAAACAGCCCAAGCACTTTCCCCAACTCCAAAAAACAGCCATGAACCCTCTTAAGCAATTCAGTGCTCATCTGCTTCTTTTCCTCAAGAAACCTGTTTATCTCCCTCGACAGGTCAAACAAAGTAGCTAGGGCTCTGGGAGTGTTGAAGTCTTCGTCCATGGCCTCTACAAATCTGGTTCTAAGCTCTTCAACTCTCTCCTCAAACTGCTTTTCCATTTCGGTCGGTTCTCTTCCCAGAGAACGTTCCATAGCTCCTTCCAAATTTTCCAGGGTGTTGTAAAGCCTTCCCAAATTGGTCTCGGAGTCCCTAAGTTTCTTGTCGGTGAAATCTATCTCGCTCCGGTAATGGGTGGACAAAACAAAAAGCCTAATGGCCTCAGCATCATACTTCTCTAATGCATCCCTAACCGTAATGTAATTCCCCAAAGACTTAGCCATCTTCTCCCCATTGATCGTAAGAAATCCCGTGTGCAACCAGTACCTAACAAAGGGCTTCTTCCCAGTCAAAGCCTCACACTGAGCAATTTCATTCTCATGGTGAGGAAAAATCAGGTCACGGGCACCGCCATGAATGTCAAACTGCGGTCCCAGATATTTCATACCCATAACCGCACACTCGATGTGCCAGCCCGGAAAACCGTAACCCCAGGGGCTCCACCACTTCAGCAGAGCATCCTTACTAGCCCTCTTCCATAAGGCGAAGTCTTTGGGGTCCCTCTTGTCAGGATGGGCCTCAAACCTAGAACCAGCCAGCATGGCTTCAGGCTTAATTTTGGAAAGCTTCCCGTAATCCTCAAATCTGGAAACGTCGAAAAACACGTTTCCGTTGACTTCGTAGGCGTATCCTTTCTCAATCAGCGACTGAATAGCCTCAATCATCTCCACCAATTGACCAGTTGCTCTAGGGGAAATGTCGGGCCTTTTCACCCCCAAGGCGTCCAAGTCTCTGAAGTATTCCCTCATGTATACTTCCACTAACTGCATGGGCTCAATCCTCTCCT
>LIHK01000037.1 GCA_001399795.1 Candidatus Bathyarchaeota archaeon BA2
GAAGACATGAATCGCATAGTGGACTGGTCTGCTAACCCCAAAAAGTTAGAAGCAGCAATCGAAGAAAAGTTGAATGGAACGAGGCGTCTTCTCAGCCGCGACGTGATGCACATCATTTACAGGCTGGGGTTGCGGTTTCTCCTAGTACCCGTCTCAGCTAAGACAAACGAGGGATTGATCAATCTTAGCGCCGCTCTTGAGCGCATTCTTGCAGGAGGAGAAAAATTCACGTTCTAACGTTTCTCATAAACTAACAAAATTCTCCTATTCAAACAGAAACGCTTTTTAAACCCTCACACCTCCTCGTTCATGCAAAAACCCGAAACCACGTATTCAGGAAGACCTGACTGAAAATGGTTAATCAAATGAAAGCTGCAAAAATGGGACAAATAACCGAAGAGATGCGAATAGTCGCCAAAGAAGAGGACGAGTCACCAGAGAGGATATGCAAGCTGGTAGCTGCTGGAAGTGTGGTCATAACCCGGAACATCGAACGCGAAAATGTTATTCCGATAGGAATCGGTGAAGGCTTGCGCACCAAAATCAATGCGAACGTCGGTACTTCCGCTGACCTGTGCGACTTAAACTTGGAAGTTGAGAAGGCGAAAATCGCGGTGAAGTATGGCGCGGATACCGTTATGGACCTCAGTACAAGCGGCGACCTAGATGAAATACGCGGAGCAATATTGAATGCTGTTACCGTGCCCATCGGAACGGTTCCCATATATCAAGTAGCCATCGAAGCTGCCAATAATAAAGGGGCAATCATCCACATGGACGAAGACGACATCTTCGATACTATAGAAAGGCACGCCAAAGACGGCGTTGACTTCATGACATTGCACTGTGGAGTAACCCAACAAATAATCAAGAGAATCGCCAAACACCCCCGCTTAATGGGAATCGTTAGCCGAGGGGGAACCTTCCTCGCCGCGTGGATTCTCCACCACAAAAAGGAGAACCCCCTGTACGCCAATTTCGACTACCTTCTCGAAATCGCCAAAAAATACGACTTTGCCCTAAGCCTCGGAGACGGACTTCGACCAGGATGCATATTCGACGCTACGGACTGGCCGCAAGTTCAAGAGCTTCTCACAATCGGAGAACTCGTTGAAAGGGCGAGAGCCGCAGACGTGCAAGCAATAGTTGAAGGCCCGGGACACCTACCCCTAAATCAAATAGAATCCAATGTTCAACTTGAAAAATCCGTGTGCAAAGGCGCGCCCTTCTACGTTTTAGGCCCTGTTGTCACCGAAATAGCACCGGGATACGATCACATCGTCGGAGCCATCGGAGGAACCCTTGCTGGACTAGCAGGAGCCGACTTCCTGTGCTACCTTACACCTACCGAACATTTAGGCCTCCCGACACTAGAAGATGTGAAGGAGGGAGTGATAGTCACCAAGATAGCGGCCCACGCCGTCGACATCGTGAAGCGTGGGACCAAAGCATCCGCCCGCGACCTCACCGTGGCAAAAGCTCGAGCCAACCTCGATTGGAAAAAACAGATTGAAAACGCTTTGGATCCAGAAAAAGCTAAGAAAATTAGAAGTCGAATTAGGTTGAAAAGTCCAGAAACGTGTTCCATGTGTTCTCAGTATTGCGCATTAAAAATCTTGAAAGAGGCGTTGAAGGCAGAAGGGCAATGCTTATGATTGTTCATGACTTCCGTGTTGTTGTACATTAAATGATAATCATCCAGCCCCTAATCGTTTAAATCAACTCTTTTAACTGTTTGCATTTTGCGCACCGTCTAAATGGCACACCGCGGAAAACAGACCAGATTAAGCGAGTGAATGTTATCGGAAAATATATATTGATTTAACAAGATTGGAAAGTTACAGGCGCTTCCTGCGGACGTTTCTTACTTCAGGGGAACGTACATTGACGATCTTGACGCGCCGATGCCAGGAGATCCATGTTTAACAGGTTTGTTGGTGATGGCGAATTCGCCTAGGTAGTGGCCGATCATCTCTGGCGTTATTTCCACAGCGGTGAATTCCTTGCCGTTGTGAACCAGAACGGTGACGCCGACCATTTCTGGGAGTATAACCATGTCACGGGCGTGGGTTTTGACAACGGTTTTCTGATCTTCCTTCATGACTTTTCTGGCCATTCTTATGTTTTCGAGGAGTACCCTTTGTTCGTGGGTGAGGCCCCTTTGCAGGCTTCGCCGTTGCCGTGATGGAAGCAAGCGAATGAACTCGTCCATTGATATACTTTGCAGTTCGTCAATTGTGTGGCCGCGATAGGTGAATTCTTTAGGCATGTTCTTCCTCGCCCACCCCACTTTCCTCGTCCGATTTATTAAACGTTTCCAAGCAACTCTTCCCTTTGCTTCTACCATTTTTCATATAATATGCGCTTATTTCCTTCTCCTCTTTCGTTTACCCGTACTTCTCGCGGCAATTAAACCCACTTTCCTGCCTGGCGGAGCATGACGCGACACCGTTGTAACTTTGTGAGCGCCCCTCTTACTACTCCCATATGGATGAGACGCGGCTACCATGGCGACACCGCGCGTGCGAGGGTAAACACGACCCTTCGCTTTCATTAAGTGAAACTTGGCCCCTGCTTTGAGGAAAGGTTTCTCAATGCGTCCCGCCCCTGAAATGACTCCAACAGTTGCTCGACAAAGGTCATTAACGTACTGGGTCTTCCCTGAGGGAAGTTTCAAAATGGTTCCATCGGGCGTGTGCGTTACCACGGTTGCGTAGGACCCTGAGGAGCGCGCGAGTTTTCCTCCATCCCCAGGCGACAACTCGATGTTGCAAACCATGGTGCCTTCTGGAATCTTGCCTAAAGGAAGAACGTTGCCTATTTCCACTGAGGCTTTGCCTCCAATCTGGGTTGATTGTCCTTCATAAACTCCCTCTGGAACCACCGTGTAGTAGGTTTCGCCAGTCTCAAGCTTTATGGAAGCCAGCGGGGAGCCCCTGCCAGGGTCGTGAAGAATCTGTACGATTTGGCCTTGAATAACTCCATTCCATTCTTCCATGGACATTGAAGGGTACTGAACTGGCGCCACCCTCTTGTGGGTGGATGCTCGAAAGGTTGGAGAACCCCTGCCACGTCTCTGAACGCGAATTCGTTTACCCATAGTGTTGCATCTTCCTGTGGAATAATTAGGTTCTACAGATAAGCTCCTTTTTAAATACTTTTAGTTTCTTGCCTTGCGGTATACCGTCGTGTGACAAACCAGTATACTATGAGCATTAACGCCATTACTATAACTATCGTAAGCAGAATGATGTTGAACATGAACATGGTTCCTTCCAGTTCTGAAGGCACGTTAGGATAGTTCTGCATGAGGTCATTAAGTGATCCACTGAAGCAGTACCCTAAAAAAGCGTAGAAAAAGACTCTCGGCAACGTACCTGTCACCGTGGGAACTATAAAACTTCTAAACTTCATCTTAGTCAAACCCGCACTATACGATATTACATCAAAAGGGACGAACGGCGCAATTCTTCCCAAAAGAACCGCCCACATCCCCCAACGGTTAAACCAATTATCCGCAAACTTAATTCCTCTATCGCCAACAAACCGGATGGCAACGGATCTACCTCCTTTTCGAGAAATGTAAAAGCCAATGAAAGCAGCAACCACAGATCCTAATGCCCCAACTAACCATCCTAACAAAAGTCCAAAAGCGGCACCTCCACATATCAGGACAAACTCGGAAGGAATAGGTATAGCTAAAGCCTGCACAATCATGGCAACAAACAAGAGGGGTGGTCCTCCGACTCGAAAAGATTCTACAATCAAGAAAAGAAGCCTGTATATTAGTTCTGGGAATATGAACAGTCCCACGGATACTCCGACAACCAACAGAAAAACAGCGACAGGAAAGATTTTGGGAGACACTCGCATTTTGAAACCCGAAATCACGCGTTAATTACGTCTATAGAACGCCCAGTTTGATGGCTACGTCCACTGCTTTATAGTCAGGATGAAGCTTCACGAAGGCCTTTTTTTCTCCTCTGGGCGTGATTGTAATATTAACCTTATCAACAACTACCTCGTAAAGTTCCTCCACCGCCCTTTTAACATCCGCTTTAGTAGCCCTGACATCAACAACAAAGACGAGCTTGTTTTCGGTTTCAAGTATGCGACTCGTAACTTCAGTCATAACCGGATACAGTATGGTGTCGTAGGGGTCCAACCTACCTTCCTCCAAAAAGCTTATCCACCTTTTCAAAGGCTGAGTTCGTCCAAACGGTTAATCTTCCCAGATGGGTTCCGGGCGCCAGAAGCTCAACATTTAAGCTGTCAACCGAAATTACGTCTACCCCTGGAAGGTTATGAACTGCCTTAATGATGCCCTCATCCTCAGCTATCACGAGCAAGGGCCCAACCGCCTGCTTCATTTTCCGACCACGCATCTTCCCCTTGCCAGCCCGAACCTTCCGGCTTTCCTTAACTCGATAGACATCCGGCCACACCCCAAGCTGGATGAAAGCCTCCTCAACTTCACGAGCTTTCTTCAGGCTTTGAACTTCATCCACAACGACCAATGGAAAATCGGGAACATCATCTATCATGTGACCTCTAGAGGCCACAATTTCTTTGGATGCTGTGGCGGCGACTGCTGAACGCAAGGCCAGCCGCATTTCCTTCCGTGGAATCTTCTTCTTGATCTTCTTTTCAACCACTGGAGGGTGTGTGGCTCGACCGCCCACGGCGAATGGGATGAAGGCTGCTCTTTGCCCTCTCCCCTTCACTCTCGCAACGCGTGCGATTCCTAGGCCCACCCCACGAGACTCAGCTGTGGTTCTCTTTCCAGCGAAAACGTCCCGACCCTGTGGCTGGAAACGATGAGACTGAATAGCAACAACGGCTCGCTTTATTACATCTGGCCTAGCCGGAGTTTTGAAGATTGGAGGGATTTTAACCCTACCAACCCTTTTTCCTTTAAGATCAAAAACTTTAGCTGAAACCTTTCCCATCGCTTCACTACCAGCTTATCCCTGCGGGGCCTCAAGGGATATGTAAGTAATTTTCGGCGGAGCTTCAGGAACCTTTTTTGGAGGACGGGCTGGATATCGCAGTCTCACGAGCCGTTTAGCTGGGCCGGGTAGACTTCCGTCCAGGATAACGTAGGTTCCTCTTACGGGGCCGTACCGTAAAAATCCTCCCTTTGGAGAAACTTCGCTTCCATCTACGCCGATTTTTAGGATGCGCTTGTTATATTCGGTTCTCTGGTGGTAACCCATTTGACCAGCCCTAGGAACAGTGTACAAAACTCGTGGAGGTTTCCATGGACCGAGGGCGGCGACGCCTCGCTTGGTCTTCCGGGACTTGTGGGGCAGAATTTTTATGCCCCATCGTTTTACGGGTCCTTGCCAGCCCTTTCCCTTGCTTATTGAAATCACGTCTACGAACTGTCCTTCCTTGAAAACGTCTGTAATCGAAACAGTTTTTCCAAGCAGGCTTTTTGCGTATTCAAACTGCTCCTTGACAGAGCCTCCATCAACCTTGACCTCCATTATATCAGGCTTCTTCTTTGGAGTGCCAGCTAGTCTTGGCTGAGTGGCTGCTAGAAGGCGAAACTCAACGATCTTTTCAAGACTTTCCTCCATCTTCTTTAAGCCCTGTTCAGTATTGAAATGTTCGGGCAGCACGACAACGCGGTCAAAATCTTTCGGGGGGTCCTTCATCCAAGCCTCGGTGAAAGTTTGCAAACCATACTGATTTTTCACGTAGGCACGAATGGCGCAAACCGTGATGGGAGGGACCTCAACAACGGTTGCGGAATGAGTTATTTCTTTACCTAAGTCTGGGGAGCCCGGCTTGTCCTCCACCATGAAAATATGGGTCATTCCAGCTTTGTAGCCCATAAACCCAAGCAAAGCGGGGCCTTCCTCCACATCGGGCCAGAAGCGAATTCTACCAACGGGTCGGGCGGCACGTCCTCTGGGTAAATAGGCTAATGAGCCGCGTTTTGGGGCGTGCTTCTTCCTGTGACCCATGCTTCTTGTCCTTCTTTAAGGGCTCTATTTTGGTAAGAATGTTGAGTTAAGGCACCTTTTCAGTTATCTTCATCACGGAGACTTATAAGCATTGATACTGAACTCTTGCGAATTCGTTATTCGCCAATTAACGTGTTTAACATGGCTAAAGAAGCGTATAACGCCTCTTCAGTTCTGACAGTTTCAGTTCCCTGATTTGGAATAGTGTTAACTGTAAAATGCGCGACTTCATTTAGTTTAAGGTTTTCATGAGCTAAGATTTCGTTCAGTCCTTGCGTTGGCGCGCCGAAAGCTACCAATATTTTGTGAGATTTTTTCAAATATCTTGCCAACTTGTCCGCAACTTCCGTGAAGGGAGCTCCGTATCGAGAAGTTGCGATAACCAGATCGAAAGGTTGGTTTTTCGCTAGTTGTCCAAATGGGACATCTGAAATCGTAAACGCGGTAACCCCAGTACATCTTAATGTCATTGGGATTCGCTAAGGAAGCCTTAGGTTTTTACGTGTGTGCGCAGGTTGAGGTAGGCCCCTTTATTAGGCTCCAAATATGTTCTATTGAAGGTTTGATTATTGTGTCTATTGTGGAATGGAGTTTCTCTCTTTGCGCTACCAGTCTTCATCTAATTCGAATCTGGTTTGGTTGGCGTATTTTGGGTCCCAAAATGCAAGAAAGCCTGGTAGGGCATCTTCTAAGGCTTCTTGGACGGTATCACATATACGTAAACTTTTGTATGGTGAGACTTGTTTTGGACCTTGGATTGCATAATTTGCTATGCCCATAAATTTGCCTTGAGGCTCTAGTTTTACAACTTTTTTTAGATCAATTGGGCAATCCTCGATATGAAACTCCCAGACTCCTATAACCTCTTCGATTTCAAAAACGTAGTGTCGGAAGTTTTGGAGTTAAAGGGACTTTATCAATAGAAAAGTCACGCGCAACTCGAACTGCTGTCGTATCATTCATTCCACACACCAATAGGAGTAGCCCAAAAATTGCTGAGGCAAACATTATCTGTTCCATGCTATTGTCTTCTTTGAAATATTCTTTCTCAACATCATCTCTCACCACGAAAAGGATTGTGTTTGGTGCGAGCATCTTTCCATAATTTCACCGTTTAAACACATAACATAAACTAAACTTTTAATTCTTTCTTTATTACTACGCCCTGGTCTCATATAGTAGGCGTCTTTTCTCCCACAATTCTACTAAGTCTATGTCTTGTCCTTTTTGCATCATTTCGTTATGAAGAACTTTTGTAGTCCCAGCGAACTCAATTTGACCCAGAATTATAAGCTTAAGCGGGTTCACAGACATGCTTAAAGCGCCAGAGGGTATTACCTTCCTGTGAGCCTCTTCATGAGGTAAGCCTAACTTTCGTATATGTTCAAAATCTTCGAATATCCAGCTAATGAAGACATGTAACCCCTTAAGGTCATGTTCTTCGCACCATTTCGAGAAACAATCATCTGCAGCTACGTAGAAGTATAAAGCGTCATAGACTATAACTTGAAGTTGCTCCAAGATTTTCCGTTGGTCCCTGAATAATCCAGTTTTGACACTGTTTATGATTATTTCAAAATTTTTGAAATGGGAGATTTGATACTGCCTAAATGTTTCATACCTCTTGTCTTGTCTAAACCGTTGCACAAATTCAACGTGAGCAAGATATTCATCATAGTTCGTGAGGTAATTCGCCATAAAGTATTTCGGTTGGGACTCTCTCGTGTTGGGGACTCTGATAAGACTATTGGGAAGAGTAACTACATGGCAAGCCTCATGAAGTAAAAGAGCGTCAATGGTTTCTTCTGTTAAGGTTCCCATTGAGAGAGTATTATATTTCAAAGTAAGATTTCTTTGTTCGTCAATGAAAACTTCGATAAACTCTGGTTCCTTTGTTGCTTCAAGTGTAAGGGAAGCATAGTTGGCGCCAACATCTCTTAGAGCATTCTCAAACTTAGAACGCATTTGGGCTTCAGATAGATTTGATTTCACAGGCATCTGTGACACATATATTTTGAAAAACTCATTAAAACTAGGTATTAAAGGAGGAATTTTGAGTTCATGAATTCTGGGCTTTGAAGGACTTAGAGTAACTCGCAGACCAGAAGGAAGTCTGCCTTTATGTTGACGCATGTGCTCGCCTAATTTACCTTCCGGAATGCTTCTGTGGCATCGAGGACAAATTACTGTCCGACGTCGCTTTGGCATACATAGTTCCTTCCCTTTTTATCATAAGACTTGTCTCATATTAATACATTGTCGATTAGTTTCACCAACCTCTAAGGAGAACAGTTTTACTCTCTATAGGTGACGGTTAGCGGTGGGCTTCCCTTCCAGTTTTGTATCGCGTGATGTACATGTCGTGCAGGTTTTCTATTCAGCCTCGCCAGTTAACCATGCTGTATACCGTTAAGCAGATTATGAAGCTACCAAAAGTCCACATCAACATCGTAACGATGCTGGGCCTTGCGTCCGAGCCGAGTATCATATCCCTAAACTGTTCTATTTTAATCTCTTTGCTACTTCTATTGCTTCCCTCATTCTCTCATTCTTAGTTTATTTTTGAATTTATTTATTTTGAATGGATTTAAATCTGGCATTAACGGGAAATTTATGGGCTTCCTAGGGATGAATGATGGTATTTCCTCATGATGTTAGTGCTCATGTTCTCGGTCGTTATTATTGGTGTGCCTACGAATCAAAGCTTTTATCTTGTGAGAATATTCTGCTTCACATGGTTGTTCCACGGGATTTTCTAATTTGATAGAGGAGTCAATTGTGCGAAATAATGTAATTAATGTAATAAAGGAGCGAACTGTTGATGAGGCTATCCAAATTTTGTGGAAAGTCATCGAGGAGGCTAAGACTTACTTGGCGGATGAGAGGTCTACTTCTGAAGAGAAGCGTCAATGGGCCAAAGTCTTATGCGACACAATAGGCGTTTTAAACAAACTTATCTCCGGCAAGGGTGAAAAGCCACTTGAAGAAGAAGACTTAGGCCACGTATTACGGGTCGTTCCAAAGAAATTGCGGATGACCGTTATCAGAGGGGTAAAGATGTGGAGAGAGAGGAATTTCTAAATCGCCTAGTCACAGACCTCAACTACACAGCATCGGTTACTCAGCAACTAATTTCTCGACCAAAAGCATTACGAGAAGTTTTGCAAGACGACAGGGTCAGAAAAAGAGTCCTAGAAGACCCGGTGTTCTTCGCTGTTCTTATGTGCAACGACAAATGGCTTGTCAATGCACCAGACCACCAAAAACTGCTCAGAGACACGCATCCTAGACAAGTGGCAGTGTGTGGACGAGGATGGGGCAAATCCTTGGTTTTCAGCCGAAAAAACCTCTGGCTCATCTACACAAAACCGAAAATTGAGAGCCTAATCATATCCAGCACGCAACGCCAAAGCATGATAATGTTCGACTACTGCTACTTCACTGTCCAATCAAACCCGCTCATGCGTGACATGATTCAACGACCAGGAACCACCCGCACCACAATAAGACTGAAATCGTCCCTAGGCGGAAGACTAGTAGCCCTGCCATGCTCACCCAACAAGCTTAGAGGTTTCCACCCAGACTGGGTGTTCTGCGACGAAGCCTCCATAATCCCAAGCGACATGATAACATCCGAAATCATTCCAATGTTGACAAAACCCAATTCCCACTTCGTCATGAGCGGAACCCCCAAAAGCTTCGACCACATCTTCCACCGAGCCTTCCTCGAACGAAAACGCTACAGCATCCACCATTACCCCTCTTACACCAGCTCATTAGTCAGCAAAGAACAACTAGCCGAATGGCAACAAGACATGACCAAAGAAGAATGGGCCCGCGAAGTCGAAGCCCAATGGATCGAAATAGCAAACGTCTTCTTCCCCATAGACCTAATCATAACCTGCCTAGACCCAGAACTAGGAGACCCAGACTCATCCAACCGATTCCTCCACGAACTCGAAGGAATTCAACCCAAACAACTTAAGGGAACCTTCTACGCAGGACTCGACATGGGAAAACAAATCGACCACAGCGTATTAGCAGTTATACAAAAAACCAACAACAAACGAAGACTCGTCTACAAGTACCAATTCCCCTTAGGAACACCCTACCCAAGCGTCATCGCACACGTAACAAAAGCAAACCAAATCTTCCAATTCTCAAAACTCTACATAGACAAAACAGGAGTAGGAGACGCCATAGTCGACGAAATAAAAGAAATAGGCTTCCAAGACACAGAAGGAATATTCCTCACAGACCGATGGAAAGAAGGAATATTCACCTACCTCAAACTACTAATGGAACAAAAAAGACTCAGCATCCTACCAGACGACACACAACTCATCACCCAAATCAATGAACAACGATACGAATACCTAAAACCCAAAACAGCACAAGAAAGAATCCACCTAAAATTCTACCACCCACCAAAAAGACACGACGACCAACTATTCGCCCTAGCCCTAGCCTGCTACGCCAGCAAAGAAGAAGAAACCAAAGCCACACTAAAACGAGCATACTAAGTCAAAACGAATCCTAAGCCCGATAAGGCGGTTCACCTAGCTTTTTCCCTTCCGCAGGCGGAATCTGATGAAGCGGAACAGGAGGAGAAATGCTTAGCGTTCGACTAATTATTATAGATTTCAAGAAAGCAACATTTGAAAGGAATGATAAGAGTTTCCTCACTCAAGCTTTCTTTGTAAGACACTCCTTTGAGCTTCTTCCTCGCCTGATATTTCTTTAGGTTCTGCCGTGGGCAGTTTTCCTTTGATGACGAAGTATTCAAGCGGGTCCACACCAGCTGGAATAGGGATGAGAATTATTCGGCCATGCAGCGGGTCTTCGTCAACTAAAAGCTTCATCCCCTTTTTAATTCGGTATTTCTTCCGTAGCCCAGCTGGAATCAC
>LIHK01000035.1 GCA_001399795.1 Candidatus Bathyarchaeota archaeon BA2
CTAACCATGTTTCCTCCACTAAAAATTACCGAAAAGAACGAAATTTGGGACTGCACAACCTGCCACACCTGTTCATATCGTTGCCCAAGAGACGTAAATCCGATGGACGTTCTTATTGGTCTACGCGGAGTTCTCCTTGAGGAAGGAATCGTTCCAACTACGCTGGGAGAGGCACTGGAAGGAGTTTACAAGTACGGAAACCCGTGGGGGCTAAGCCGAAGTAAGAGGTCTGATTGGGCGCAGGACTTGAAAGTAAAATATGCTTCAGAAGGCGAAAAGGCGGAACTACTCTATTTTGTTGGGTGCGCCGCATCCTATGATTCCCGTGCGCAAGAAGTAGCTAAAGCAATGGTAAATAACTTGAACACTTTGGGGATTGACTTTTCGGTACTGGGAAACAAAGAGACTTGCTGTGGAAATGAAGTATACTCGCTTGGAGAGAAAGGGCTCTTCGAAGAGTTAGTTGAGAAAAATCTAGGTCTTTTCGACCAGTACGGCGTAAACAGAATTATTACCACCTCGCCACACTGCTTTAACGCTTTCAAAAACAGATATGGAAGAGAACTCCCAGCCAAACATTACACACAGTTTTTCTCAGATTTGATTGACGAAGGAAAGGTTAAATTTTCTGGAAGGGTTGATAAATCGGTAACCTATCAAGACCCCTGCTTCTTAGGCAAACACAATAACATCTTCGATGAACCCAGAAAGATAATTGAGAGCATCCCAGGTGTAAGATTCGTGGAACTAAACAGGTCTAGGGGGCGAAGCGTCTGTTGCGAAGGCGGAGGAGGAAGAATGTGGCATGACATCCCAGGAGAACGCCTCGCTGAAAAACGCGTTAAGGAAGCCCTTGACATTGGAGCGGAGATAATAGCTGTGGCATGCCCCTTCTGCTTGTTAACGTTCGACGACGCCATCAAAACAACTGGTAACGAGGAAAAAATTCAAGTCAAAGACCTTATGGAGCTAGTTGCTGAAGCACTTTAACCCTTAGCAGAACATCATGCGCACGCTAGACAAGACACCAAGAACCTTTACATTAGATTCAACAAAACTATAACAAAAGGAAGCGTAGGCAAGCTGATCGATTGATCATAACGACTTCGCCGAAAACTACAGGGGCATAGGTTTTCTCCATGAAGGGCTTCACAGTAATAGGCTTCGTGATAGACCATGAAAGGTAGAGAGATATAGTGTTCATCAAAAAGCAATCTACTCCCTAAATTCACTATCCACCGAGAACAGATGGCAAAAAAATTAAAAAAAGGGGCAATATTCTTGAGTTATTTTGAAGGCGCTGTTGTAGTCGGATGCATTGCCCATGAAACAAAAGCCAAGATCCCGGCAACCAAAGCTAATCCCCAACCTATCCAAAGAGAAGCGGAAACTCCTGGCACATTGTAGAATAGTAATTGTGACCCTCCGGGTAGAGTCATGAATCCTGCGATGAAGATTATCGCAGCGAGGATCGCAAGAATTCCTGTGACAAGGAGAAGCATCTTTCCCGTCTTTGTAAGCATTGCACTGCCTGCCAAACCGAGAATTCCGCTGAGGATGATCAAAGCTAATGCCGCATAACCGCTCCATAAGGGGATTGACCATGCATATGGTATGGTTCCTGAAGTCGTAGGTCCCAAAGGATACCACGAAAGCGAAAATGAATATGAGACACCCAATATTGTTTGTGAAACTGTCGCTTGCCACCATGTAGAGCTAAGCTAACGAACGCAAGTACGGTAGCTACGATGCCGATATAGTTTAGTTTCAAATTCACATCCTCTTCTAACCTTTTAGTTTTCTTGATAAGACACTGAAACTATATAACATTTGTCATTGCCGCCAATAGCGCGCATGACTGACAAAAAATTGGTTTTTGGTTATAATTTTGTGGGTGTTTAGGTTCCTCTCGATGAGAGGTAAGGGTCGAACAGCACCTTAAGACTTAACAAAACACACATAAGAAACGAATTTTTTGTCAGTCATGCGCGCATCATCTGGTTCGAAATTTCGTAAGTCCCCGGTGTAAACTACAAGTCACAGTTTTACGCCTTAACCGCTCAAACTTTTCCATTAAATGCAGAGCATCCTCAAGGTCTGAAAACTCGAAAAACCCTCAACACAAGATTGTAACATCTTAGGCTACGCATATCCCAAAGAAGTAGTGCGAATTATTTAAAAGTTAAATATCGCAAGTGCTATTTTTCTGGAATCTGTGGATTTAGACTATAAATGGACAAGGAAGAAAATAGAATGGATATAATTGTTTGCGTTAAACATGTCCCGGAAACAGCTGAAGCAGAAATCACCGTTTCCCCCGGCGGAAAATCAATAAACACAGAAGACCTCGTGTTCGACATCAATGAATGGGATGACTACGCCCTCGAAGAAGCCGTATTATTAAAGGAAAAACTCGGAGGCGCAGTCACCGCTATAACAGTAGGTCCACAGGACGCAGACAGCACCCTAAGAAAATGCCTAGCCAGAGGAGCAGACAAGGCAATAAGATTAACCGACAAGGCATTTGAAGGATCCGACGCCTTCGCTACCGCCAAGATTCTGCACAAAGCCATCAAAGATTTACCCTTCGACATAATCCTAACAGGCACTCAAGCTGGCGACGACGGTTACGCCCAAGTCAGTGTTGTGCTGGCGGAGTTGCTCGGAATTCCCCATGTTACCATGGTGAAGAAAGTTGAACCCAAGGAAGGGTTTATGAGGGTTAATCGTGAGCTCGAGGGTGGCTTACAAGAGGTATTGGAAGTAAAGTTGCCGGCACTACTTGCTGTCCAAACAGGAATTAACGAACCTAGGTACGTATCGATAATGGGCATCAGGAAAGCTAGGGAGAAGGAGCTTAAGGTTCTCGGTTTGGCGGATCTTGGCTTGAAAGAAGAGGAAGTTGGAGGATGTGGATCTTGGATAACCGTGGAAAAGATGTTTATACCTCCAGTGGAGAAAGAAGCGGAAATTCTAACTGGTGGACTCGACGAAGTCTCAGCGAAGATTGTTGAAATTATCAAATCAAAGGGGTTGGTCTAGATGAAGGAAATTTTTGTCTTAGCTGAGCACAGACGCGGCGAACTCAGAGACGTAACGTTCGAAATGCTAACTAAGGGCAGAGAATTAAGCCAAAAGACAAACATGGATTTAACAGCGGTTCTCCTAGGCTACAACGTTAAAGAATTTGCGAAAAAGCTTGCAGATCAAACCAAACGGGTTTTAATCGTTGACGACGCAAGGTTGGAAAACTTCAACGCAGAAGCATACCAGAAGGTTTTATCCAACCTAATTTCCGAACGTAAACCACCGCTCACATTAATCGGACACACAGCCTTCGGCGTCGACCTAGCTCCAAGCCTTGCCACCGAACTAAACGCGCCGTTAGCCACAGACTGCATAGATGTAGACTTTGAAGAAGAAAAACTGGTTGTGGTTCGTCAAGTGTATGGCGGAAAGGTAAACGTTAAGGCCTCGCTTCGCAAGTCTGACAGTTACATTGTAACGCTTCGTCCAGCAACCTTTGAAGCCCAACAAGTCGAGCCCCTAGGCGGCGAGATAACCGAAGTACCATCCCCGCTTAAGGAAGATATACCCTACAAAAAATTCATCGAATACTTTGAAGCCCCAGCAGGAGAAGTGGACATAACCGCAGCCGATATCCTAGTGTCCGTAGGACGCGGAATCAAGGAAGCCGACAACATGCCGATCGTTGAAAAACTTGCAAAAGCCCTTGGAGGAGTCGTCTCTTGTTCGCGACCAATCGTGGATAAAGGTTGGCTTCCATCAGATCGTCAGGTTGGAACTTCTGGAAAAACGGTGAAACCGAAGCTTTACATCGCCATTGGCATCAGCGGCGCCTTTCAGCATGTATCTGGAATGAAAAATTCTGACATCATCATTGCAATAAACAAAGACCCCAAAGCACCGATCTTCCGTGCCGCCGATTACGGCGTCGTAGAAGACCTATTCAAAGTCGTACCCACATTAACAGACAAAATCTTGGAAGGAAAAGCGTAAAGTAGCAAATTTTTAAGGTGAATGGGTAATCAACGGGGCTAAAACATACATCACATGCGGCGCAGAAGCAGAATTCATTATGGTTTGTTGCCAGACGGATCCCAAGGCTTCGCCGCCATATAGAGGAGTAAGCATGATTCTAGTTGAAAAAGGCACTCTAGGATTTGACACCAACTCGCTCAAGCCAAAAATGGGCTGGAGGGCAGCCTTATTCCACCTTATTCCAACTATGTTGAACAAACAATAGGCATTGATGGATTAATCAAGCTGACAAGGGATTTAAAGGACAAGCCCGCCAAAACATATTTTGTTGTTTGCTTCTTTGACGGAAGACAGCTAAAGGAATTTGTCGGTGAAACAAAAGGCGGAATAATAGATAAGAAGAAAGACAGACACGGCTATTTCTTTGATTTCATTTTTGTTCCTAGTGATCAGAATAAAACTCTGGCAGAATTTGACGATTCACAGAGATGGAAATTCTGGAAAGAGCCATATGAAAAGTTTGCAAGATGGTATTTGGATCATTTGGAATTAATAGTTCACTAAGGAGTTTATGTTTTTTGCACATATGGTTGAATTTTCTTCTCTGTGTTTGAAATCCTTACACATTCATAGGTGTTAAAGGAGCTTAGAATCTCTGGGCTAACATTTTTTGTTTCGTAGATTGCGAGACATACTTGTTTTGTATCTTCTTCCTTTGTTCCTAGGGTAATTGCCTTAACAAGTTCTAAGAAGTTGACAAGTCTGATAGGATCAAATCTGTCGGCAGCTTCATCCATTATCAATGGAAGTTTGTACTGGTCAGCTAGTGTATACAAAACTCCAAAACTAACTGCCGCGCTTTGAGAGCCAGAAGGACCGCGAAAGCTAATTGGTTGATCATCTAATGTTGGAACAAACTGTCCTTTTCCGATATGAGTGAATTTGAATGTGGACTCGGCGAATATTGAACTATAGGCTGTCTCAACATGACGCTCCATCTCTTCACCTAGACTTTGGACAATTTCTTCTAGGTTGATGAGCTTTGATACTAAGCTGTAAAAGACTTGAGCGAAAGGTACGACTTTTTTCAATAAGACACGAGAACACTTCAAATTATGGTCAGCTTTCTTGACAGTTTCGGCTTCTTTCTGCAACCATTCTTGGAGTTTCGTTAACGTCTCTCTTTCTTTCTCAAGTTTTTCAACACGTCTACTCAATGCTTGCGCAATCGCATCGAAGTTTTTAGTTTCCAACTTCTTGAGTAGTTTCGACTTCAATCTTTGAAATGGTGAAAGGATTTCTTCTATCTCTTGTTCAAACTTTTTCTGGCATTGGGTCAAGTTTTTCTGTAGCTCAGCCAAATCTTTTTCATAGGTTTCTCCTCTAAACTTAAGAGACATTTTGCCTAAGTTGAAACTTTTATACAATACTGTTGACGTACCATTCCAATCTGCTTGAATTTCTGAAAGCTCGGTCTCCAGTGATTCGATGATGTCTGTTAGTTCCTTTTCCTTCGTTCTACTTAGTGTTTTAGCAAGACCGTTGATTTTTCCTAACTCTGATTCAACTTGTTGAAACAACGTAAGGCATTTCTTAAGTTCGGTAGCATTGCGTTCAATTTCTTTAATTCGAAGACGGAATTTTCTCTTTTCAGATGAAGACATTTCTTCAGGCACATGTACAGTCGTAATGCTTGAAACCTTGGCTAGTTTTGATTCGTATCTGTCGATTGGTACACTTACTGTTGGCAAGCGTTGTTTCGGAAGTACACAAATCAAGGCTGGCACAGTTTCTTCAGGGAGCTCTTGGGGCTTTTTCAAGCGAGAGAGAGCAGTATTTAACTCTTCTGTGGTTCTTTTAAGGTAACCGAAGCTGTCAAGTTCATGCTTTGAAGCTATTTTCTTTGCTTTCTTAATCTTAGTATAATTCAGCCTAATCTGTTTCAAAAGCTCTTCAATATCGCTGGAATCTTTGAACATTTTTAGAAGAGATTTCTTGACACGTGGCACAGTAAAAGTATCCAAGCTCCAAGCATCTTGAGGAACTGATTTCAAAACCTCAGAAATTTGAGACCATTTCTCTTTTGCGCCTCTGAATGTTGTTACTTTGTTAAGTAGAGTCTTGAATTTTTTAGATTTTTTAATAGACTTTCTCGTTGTTTCAATAGTTTCTAATCTATTGCGCTGAGGCTTCAGAGAATTATTAGCCACTATTGCTCGCTGCGTATCTTCGGGTATTCCACGAGCAAGCCTTTGATTGATTTGATTTCCATATGTGTCAAGTTTTTCAGCAACTTTTCCAGCGAACAAGCTTTTTATTTTGACTGGTTTAACGCCTATCTTTTTCAAAAGCTGCTTTTGTTGATTCATGTAGGTCTTTTGGGTCTCTTCTAAAACTTCAATTTCGCCTTTAAGTTTCTCTATTCTCTTCACATTCAGCTCTGCTTCGCTTTTAACGTCTGTTAACTGTTTTGAAAGAGCTTCTGGGATTTCACAGACTTCGCCTTCAACAGCTCTCAAATACCCATCGATATTTGAAGATGCTAAAAGAACATCCATGATTTCGGGATGGACTTCTACTTCTTCAAGTCTCTTCTTAATATCTTTGGGAGTCGTACCTTCGTCTTTCCAGCTTTGCGCTTCTAGAAATTTATGAATATCTTCAGTTGAACCTTCTAGTTTTGTTAAAGGAATCGATGACAGTCTGCAACTGCGTCTAACGTTTTCTCCAAACCGCTTAAAAACATAGGAGAGTCGGAAAATTTTGTCCCATTGACTGAAATAGCATGTTGCGGATCCTTCTTTGAGAGGCTTAAGTATGGCTTCTTCTTTATTCAATTCCCTGAAGATTTTGTGTCCTAAGAAACAGATACTGTCAAGTTATCTTTTT
>LIHK01000034.1 GCA_001399795.1 Candidatus Bathyarchaeota archaeon BA2
ATACGAGAGTGGGGAGAGAAAGAAGTAATCCCGAACAGACGAAAATTCGACGAGGACTATGAACATAAGTTAATCGGGCCAGCTATGAAGAAGCTCTTTGTAGACATAGGTCTCCAAAAGTTAGTGTGGCCGAAGGAGTATGGGGGAGCAGGTATCAAAACTTCGGAAATAGCAACCTTTCTAGTTAGGGCGCTTGAAGAAATTGGAAGATTGGATCCGGGAATCGGTTATGTATTTTCTGGCAATTTTAGCTTATTTACATCTATTACAATGGAGCCGCATGTAAACCGAGAGCTATGTGCTGAATTCGCACCTATATTTTGTAACGCTAAAGAAGTGAAGTTAGGTTCTATCATTTTGCCTGAATATGGTTATTTGTTCGGCACAGAAAAAGGTAGTGTTCATAAGAGGAGCGTGAGGATTGGTGCAGAGAGAAAAGGTGATGAATTGATAATCAGTGGAGAAAAATTGCGTCCAGCGACTTCTGGTGGTGTAGCAGATCTTTTTGGTGTTGTCTGTGCCACACAGGCTGGTGAAATCGCATATGCGCTTGTCCCCACTAAGTTAGAAGGGATAAAGCGAGAACACTTTAAAAAGAGTGGGTTAGCGTCGGATAGAAATGCCGACGTATGGTTCGACAAAGTTAGAGTTCCAAAGAAATATGTTGTTTGGAGTGGGGAAGATGCAAAATACATTGGAGAAGTGATTTCTTGGAATAACCTTTGCAACAGTGCAATTTGTGTGGGTTCAATGACAAACGTTTACGAAGTTGTTAAAAATTGGAGTACTACTAGAATAATTCGTGATAAACCTTTAAAAGAGAACCCTGTGGATGCGGCCGTGTTGGCTGAGGTTGCTGGAGAAATATCGGTATCCAGAATCCTAACTTATAATCTGGCTAGGATGTTAGATAGACCTGAAGTTTACGGAGATCGATGGTCAGATAAAATATATACGACTGCTGGAATGATCTCTTTATATGTTACTAATTCTGCCCTCAAAGTTGTAAACAGGTCAATGGAAATGATGGCTTCCGAAGGTTGGGCTAGGGAAGGGGACATCGAGAAACACTGGAGGGATGTTAAAACAATTCAAAGCTGCATGGGTGGAAGTATTCCTATTCTGATGGATATGGCTAGGTTCTTCTACGAATGTAAAACTCTATGAGGTGATGATAAAATGTTGACCATAGACGATTTTCCTGTCCCAAAGTTATATCTTGCCCCAATGGATGCTCAAATTCGAGGATTGGTTAGGGAAGTTGTTGATAAAAAGATCATACCGAATAGAAAGAGATATGATGAAGATTGGTTTGAACATAAGTTGATCGAACCTGTCATGAAGGAGCTCATGGTGGACGTAGGTTTTCAAAAGGCGATTTTTCCCTTAGAATTAGGAGGTTTAGGATATAACTCATTAGAATACAGACCCTGCGCTGGAATGAATGGTGTATTGGAAGAAATAGCAAGAGGTGATTCTGGAGTTGCAGTGGCGGTTGGCGTTACCTTGTGGCCATATACAATGTGTGCACTTGAACCAGCTCCTATAAGGGATGATCTGTTAAAGGAATTCGCACCAATTTACTGCGACACAGAAGAACCTAGATTTTCAGCACTTTGCATGACCGAGCCTCAGGGGGGGTCGGATATAGAAAACATGGATATAATGCATGGGAAGACGATAAAAACTACTGCAAAGCTTGAAAAAGACGAATGGGTGATCAATGGGCATAAGCTTTGGCCGACGAATACTGGAGGCCTCCCAGGTATGCACGCAGTAGTTTGCACAACAAAACTCGGATCAACTGATGAAAAAGACTTCGCAATCATATGGGTCCCAACTGATGCCAAAGGCGTGAGGCATGGGGACCCGTACCTCAAAGCAGGGATGGCCGCAGACAAAAATTCTGATGTCTGGTATGAGGATGTACGAGTTCCTAAGAGATACAGGATGCATGGTCCAGGTCTCGATGCAAAGTACTTCAGGATAGCAATAAGTTGGGGATGCATGGGGAGCTCTGCTTTTTGTGTAGGCATTCTGATAAACATCTGCGAAATTCTCGACAGATATTTCTCGGATAAGATATTTCAAGGCAGACCATTAAAAGAACAAGATGCGGTTGCAGCTGTTTTGTCTGAACTGGTGAGCGATGCCCAGATAATGAGATGGGCAGTCTACGAATACTCACACATGATTGATCGACCGGATCTGTATGGATATAGTTGGGACCCAGAGATAGTAGCGAAAGGTAGAGCGCTCAAGATCTTCGCTACAAACACATTGGTCAAGGACACCGAAAAAGCTGTAGACTTGATGGGAAAATACGGATGTGATAGGGATTGGGATGTTGAAAAACAGTGGAGAGATGGGAAAATAATCCAACTCTGGATGGGTGGATTACAATTATGTCAGATGGAAACGGCGAGATGGTTCTATAAATGTGAAACCCTATGATAGCGTTGGAAAAATTAGCTGCAACGTCTGCAGAGTTATTTAACCCTTACCTGAAGGATTGGAAAGAAAAGGGGAAAAAAGTAATAGGTTATACAGGCACTTACATCCCCGAGGAAATCATTTATGCTGCTGGGATGCTCCCTTATAGGATAAGGGGGATAGGCTGCGTTAAAACTGTTGACGCAGACGCATTCTACGGGCCAGTAAACTGCAGTTATGCTAGGTGTTGTCTGCAGCTAGCGATAGATGGTAGCTATGATTTCCTCGATGGAGCGATTTTTTTCTACGAGTGTGATCACATGCGAAGGCTATACGACAATTGGAGAGGGCAAAAGAAAATGCCTTCGTTCTTGCATTATCTCGGCTTGGTTCATTCTATCACAGAGCATGGGTTGGAATTATTCATGAAAGAAACCCTCGAGCTCAAAGAGCATTTGGAAAAGCATTTCGGAGTAAAAATCACGGAAGAAAAACTTAGAAACGCCATTAAAATCTACAACGAAACTAGAAATTTATTAAAGGAACTTTATAAACTTAGAAAGAAAGATGAGCCATTGATCACAGGCGCAGAAACTCTAGCGGTTGTCGTGGCGGGTACGGCGATGCCTAAAGACGAATACAACCGATTGCTGAAAGAGCTGCTGAATGAGATAGGCGGGAGGGGCGGTATTTTTGGCAAACCCAGATTGATGGTGGGGGGAAGTGTGAACGATGATCCTGGATTGATCAAGCTCATCGAAGATCTTGGCGCGATAGTGGTTGCAGATTCGTTGTGCTTCGGAGCGAGATATTTTTGGGATATGGTCGAAGAGGATGAGGATTCTCTGCGCTCCATCGTCACACGCTATTTATACCACATCCCCTGCCCGCGCATGTTTGGGGAATATCCCAAAAGACTTAATTTCATAAAAGATATGGCAAGGGATGCAAAAATCGACGGAGTTATATTGCAGAATATAAGATTCTGTGATATGCATGGGGCAGACAACACTCTCCTCCAAAGGGATTTGGAAAAAGAAGGGATACCAGTTTTAAGATTAGAGAGACAATATGGTCCATTGGCTGATGTGGGTCGAATCAAGACGAGGGTACAAGCATTTTTAGAGAGAATAAGGAAGTGAAAATATGAAAGAACAAAAAGTCGATGAAGCGATCGCGACTTTGCTAGG
>LIHK01000045.1 GCA_001399795.1 Candidatus Bathyarchaeota archaeon BA2
ATATAGTAAAAAGATGTATAGAATAAAAGATGAAAAAACCAGATAAGAATGTGGATTTGTTTGGTGAGGACGAAGATGATGGGGGGGAATTGATGGGTCAGAGTGTAGAGGAGATTTTGGATGAATTTTCGGCATTGTCTGAAGCGCCCCCTTCGGTCGGTATGCCCGACATGACACAGATGTCGCCGGAAATGAAGGTGATGGAGGCATATCTCAGAGGTTTAATGGACTTAAATACACAACTGGTTATCAAGACCGCTGCCTGCGATTGTAGACTGAAAGCTACATGTCCTCTCTATATGGTATGTCAAAAAATAGCTGTCATAATTGATAAACTCCAGGATATACGAATCAAGTCAAGGAAGGAATCAAAAAAGAAGAAGAAGAAGGAGGAGGAGGTATAAGATGGTGATGGTAGGTGAGGAGCATGTACACGAGGGCATTACGGTCAAGGTAGTCGAAGTAATACCGTACAGGGACTTCCGGAACCAAAAGAACTTGATGATTGGTTACATGATAATAGACGGTGATTTCACCTCCCCCGTAGCTCATATTTGGATGCTTGAAACCGAAGACATAGCTGAGAAACTGCGTTCAGTTGCAGGATACTATCTTACAATAAAATCGAGTTTGAAGCGGTGAAGTGGGAAAATGACCGTTCTATTCTTTCTCCTTACCGGTTTTCTCGGTAGTTTGGCGGATGCGATAACGACTGCAAAGACCTATTCTGAACTCGTCTCTTATGCAATGGTTCAGAAACTTATTCTTGGTGCCATTGTCGGTTATATCTATTCGTTGCTATACACCACCTATAACTTTCCAAACGGTGTCATGTGCTTCATTGCAGGCTATACCGCCATAGACTTCCTTAAGCATCTGGCTGAAAAGCTCAGACAGAGGAAGTAGGTATTTTTTATATTCGTAAACTTCATCCTTTTCGTGATATGGAAGAAGTAATTGAAGACGATAGATGCGATGTAGAAATCAAAATCGCAGTATTGGGTACTTCTGAGTTATATGAAGTTAATGAATTTGTTAAAGATCATATTCCTCAAATTCTTTATGAGTGGGAAATAGGGGGTTGGACAGACCCTCTGGGACAACTCATCAATTGGTTATGGGAACAGGTTAGTGGAGCAATTGACGATTTGTGGCGTAAGATTTCCCCCTACATTGATACCGCTCGAAGTATAGTTGTGTCGAGCCTGACTTCGGTGGTTGATAGTGCTAAATCTCATTTGTACTCAGCCATCTCAACTGTTTCCAGTATCGTATCGTCCATCTCCGCAGGACTTACATCGCTAACAGACTATGTTTATGGTGCGTTTTCAACGGTGCAAATTGCGATTTCCACTCTTGGTGCTAATATTTCTGTTGTGATAACCTCAGCTATCTCCACGCTTTCTGCACTTATTTCCTCGGTAGGAGATTTGGTGGTAGGGGTTCCAGCAACCATTGCAGGTTTCATTTATGATCTTAGCGATATTATTTCAGCCTCAATTGCGGGCATAGTGTCCAGCATCTCATCGCTTGGTGATACATTTGTAAGTTCGTTTACATCACTGTGGGAATCCATAGCGGGTTATGTTGATGCAATTAGTGAATCGTTCTCTGGTTTTGTAGATACCATCGTAACCTCTATCACAAAATTTGCCACAGATTTAGGTGAGGGAATTACAAACATTGCTAATACGATCTTAGATGCTTTCAGTTCCGCTATAGTCACTATTGGTACAACAATCACACAAATTATAACTGAAATTTCATCGCTTGGGGAACTGTTATTTCAACAGATTCTCGAATTGGGTAGTTACATTGCCAGTATATTTACTGAAACATTTGCCAGGCTTGAGAGTACTATAATGGACTGGTGGTCGGTACTGGTCGAGTTTTTCAAGGAGCAATATAGCAAGATTATTGGTGGCGTAAATGACATTATCATTACACTTCAAGGTTTCGTTAATCCGCTTGCACAACTCTACACATGGTTCGCAACATTACCTGATCGGATGGCTACATTCTTTGTCTCGATCTGGACTTCACTAAGAAATACAATACCAAAGCTTGGCGAGTTCCTTGACGATATTCCCAGAGCTATAACAGGTGTCTTCACACCGATACTCGACTTCTTCAAAAATATTCCTGAGAAGGCGAAGGAGTTTTTCGCACCAGTAACCGACTTCCTGAAGGTGATACCGGAAAAATTCGCACCTTTAATAGACTTCTTTAAAGATATTCCAAGTAGGGCAAAAGAGTTCTTCTCGCCTTTGGTAGATTTCTTTGCGGGTATTCCCGATGGGATAAAGGAGTTTTTTGGGTATGTAATAGATTTCTTCAAGGACATACCCGGCAAAATCAGACACTTAGGTGAGGCAGCGTATGATTTCCTGTTCGTTTCCGTCCCCACCTCTGTGAGAGGTTTCTTGGACAAGTGCTATGATGTATCCTCAGATCTCGTAGATTGGTCTATTAGTATCATAGATAAAACTATCGATAAAATTGCAGGTATATTCGAGAAAACTGTTGATTTAACTCTTACCTCAAGCTCTCCTTCCGTCTTAGCTTTGTTTCAGCCAATATCAGGAGTTCTTGTAAAGCGTATCCTGTTGATACTTTCCCCTATGATCGCACCATTGGGCGTGCCATTAATCCACTCAATAGTTAAGATGGGTACTGGCGGGGATGTAAGCCCCTACGATGTGTTCTTCTATGCCATTCCCACATTCTTCGAATCTCTTATGCTCTCGCATGTGCTCGGTAGTGCGTGTTATACAATAGGAAAATGGTTTGATGTTCATCTTGAGCCAGAAGTTGCTGGCACTAAGGTAGTAAAATTCCTCGGTTTCAGTCCCACAATGTTCTTCTTCCAGCTTGGTAGAATCTTTCACCGTCTGCCTCCAATGATGGTCAGAGCGATGATGTATGGCATGGCTATATGGACTTCCTATCCACTTGCTCGTGCCGTATCCTACTCTGCAAGAAACATGTTCGTTGTTGAGTTGCCGACTGTCGAGACATTAGAAGAGATTGGTCGGAGATACATGCCAACAGACAGATTTGAGGATACCCTATCGAATATAAAGCTCTTTATGGGTATGTATGGATACAGGGATGCGATTTCGGACTGGGTTGTTACTCCCGTTAATGAGGCAAATGTTATGGTCAAGGACAGGTTCGGCGTGGAGCGTGCATTTCCAATAAGTTTGATCTACCAACTCCCAACTCCATCCGACCTCTCTCGCATGATGGTTCACGACCTGTTCTATATGCCACTGCTCGAAGCGGTTGAGGCGAAGAGGGAAGAAATACCAGAAGCTTTAAATGAGTTCGCAACTGCCATGCAGATGAGGGGCATGAACCCCGATCTGGCGGGATTCTACTACCTCTTACACTTCCGTTATCCCAGTATGGAAACCCTCTTCACATTCCTGTGCCGTTCCTGTGGCGGTTTTGGCTGGGTAGATATTAAACCTGTCCGTGAAGGTTACAAGGGTTGGAAAAATGAAGAGTATTTGGGTTATAAAGGAAAGTCTCCGCTTGAACTGAGCAAAGAGCTGTCGAAAGAGCCGATAAAGAGCCTGAAAGAAAAGATAACCTATCTTCTGCCTTATGCAAAGTGGCATGACTTCTCGCCCTTCTGCGTTTTACCTGATACGATTATTCTCGGTAGCAATAAACAAATCAAGGAGTATGTAGCTGGTAATTACACAGTTTTCGGTGGGAAAGTTATTGAGACCTATAAACGGTATCACAGAGAAAAGATTGTTACCATAAAAGCACACAATTTACTGGAATTGAGATTAACTCCTGAGCATAAGATACCAGTCGTGACGGGAACACGCAGATGGATTAGGGTAAATAATAAAAATAGATTTATTCTTGAACTAAGTGAGCCATATTTTAAAGATGCTGAAAGTGTTGTTCCCGCCCCTACTTACCAGAATCAAAAGAAACATAGCGGTGATTATGTGATCGTTCCTATACTTGAAGGGATAATAGATACCTATGAACTTGATTTAACTGATTTTATTGAGAGAGATGCGTGTTTAAATAATCGGAAGCTTATACTAAATGAAAATCTCGCATGGCTCCTTGGCTTTTATGTAGCTGAGGGTCATCTTGCAGAGAAGTATGTTTCTGTAAGTCAATCAGAGAACAGAGAGGATATTGTCGAAGAGATTTGTGAAAAGATAAAAAGAATAGGTTACTCACCCGTTATCAGCAGACATAGAGGTATTGCTGAAATTTACATAAAGTCTCCAATACTGAGTCGTGCAATAGCCAACTGGTGTGGTAAAGGTTCTAAGAATAAAAAAATACCTAACTTCATACTCTTACATAAGGACGAAAGAATTATTCACGCATTCTTTGAAGGATACTTCAGAGGAGATGGTTTTCATTCAAAATATGACACAAGAAATGGAGCTTCTACGGTAAGTATTGTATTAGCCATGCAATTACAATTGCTACTATTGAGGTTTGGTATTGTTGCGTCAATTCTTAAGAAAAAATCGAAAGGCTTTGAAAATGCCATATATATCATTAGGTTCCGTGATAAAAAATATGAGGGTAAACGTGCAACACTGCTTGAAGACTGTGCATTATTCCCAGTTAGAAGAGTCAGTTTTGAAGATTATGAAGGAGACGTATATGATATGGAAGTAGAAAACCACTTATATCTTGTTTCAAATGTGATAGTTCACAATTCTTGGCAAAAGGACTGGGTTTCCGATGCTGCCATCTTCTTAGACATGATGGCTGATATTCCGATGAGGATTGATGGGCGATGGATGTACAAGTGGGCGATTATTAACGAGGAACAACTTATGCATATAGTTCTGGCAAGGGGTATGCACCCAGATTGGATTATTCCAATAACAGTTGGTGAAGCTATGAATGCTCTCATGGAGGAGCGAACCTATGCGAGGACGGGTGTTATTACGACCTACAAGGAAGGGTTCATGCTGTTGAAGAAACTTACAGAAACCCTCAGCCATCTCACAGATGTTGAAATCCTCGGTGAGGAGTATCCCGTGAAGTTCCTTCCCGGAGAGGTCGCACTTCTGGAACTGAGAGCAAGATACGACCGAGCAATGGATGTACTCAAGGATATGTTCAGCCGTGTGGTGAGAGCTTATGCGGACAATATCGTTACTTACGATGACTTCAAGAAATCGCTCGGTACCGAAGCGGGAACAATTGCCAAGTGGCTCTCACTTCCAATAGAGTTCGACATCAAATATGCGGATGCCTACGAACCCGTAGCTCTACTGTACCATGAAATCGCAACTACCAGTCGTGTCCGAGTATGGTTGCGGTACATGATGTTCCGTCTATTACACCGTTTCTCGCAAGGTTATCTCAGCGAGACAGAAATCAAAGAATTTATAGCACATTTGGCGGTGATAGGTTCGCTAACAGATAAGGAGAAGGGACTGTTGGAGTATTTTGCCTTCATGATGCTCGATGTCTTCAAGCGTTCTACCGAGGCTGATGCAATACTCAAAAAGGTTTCTAAAGGGGTCATGAAAACTGATGATGCAATCAGAAAGCTAAAGGAATTAGGTATTGACGAAGCTACCGCAAGAGCTATGGTCGAGGCTAAAGCGAGACTATACACGTTGTCAATCTCCACTCTGCTTTCGTATGCTGATATGGTTGAAATCTCCGAAGCTATGATGAGAGAAAAAATCGAGATTCTCGGTGTACCACCAGATGAAGCTACGATAATCCTTGAAGTTTTTAAGATTAGACCAATAAAGGACGAGCGGAGCAAAGTAATCTCAGAACTCCTTTCTGACTTCAGTGGAGGTTACATCACGAAAGAAGAGCTGGAAATAGAGCTTAAGGCATTACTACTGCGTGGTGATTCCCTCGCACTAATTATCCGAGCAGCGGAACTTGACAAAACAAATAAAACCAGGAAGTACATCGTAGATGGTATTCTAAATAAATTAAAGCGTGGTGCCATCTCAATTAAAACCGGTCTGGAAGAACTAAGGAAGGTTATCAAGGATGAAGCTATTGTTGATGCTCTTATTGAAAAGAATGTTAAAATCTACACCCTCTCGGTTGATAAAATCGTTTCCTTTATGGAGTATATAGCCGTAGACCCTGAGTGGCAATTGGAAAAGCTCGAACTTGCGGGTGTTGGTGCCGATGAGATGAAGTACATGCCCGCATACATCACTGCGAGGGTCTTGAGTTCCGAGGCAGGACGGTATGTTACTGAACTCATCTCGGACTTCGCTGAGGGTATAATAAACGAAAAAGAACTGAAAGAGGAGCTTGACAGTGTTGCCACGCTCTGGGGCGAAGTAAAGAAACTCGGAGTGGACTGGATTATCTATTCGCCTGATGAGAGGTTGTTCCTTTACAATACTGCAATAAGGAGGAGACAAAGATACGTGCTAAGAAGTTGATGGTTACTATGTGGAGATAAAAATGTAACATGCCAAGTCTGGAAGAAGTTAAACTAAAAGTAGGTCAGGTAATAACGGAGGACTGGTTCACTAACTTGTATGAGGTTCTGAAAGAGACAAGGGAACAGAGTGCAGTAACCTATGAAGGGCATATCAGGCGTGATTTGCTCCCTGAAGAGGATTTAAAAGTCATCTTAGGCGACCCAACTCTCCGTATCAAAGAGGTTCATGTTGGAACTGGTTATGCAACTTATGAGTTTTATGTCGCTGATAAACCTGTGATAAAAGATGGCGACCCCGTAACCATAATTGACGAACCACATCTTCTTGCTAAGAAAATCAAATATGACGCACCCGATTATATCGATGTTTTTTCTCCTGACATCACGATGTTGTATTCAGGGAGGGCAAGAACTAAGTTGTTACTCGCCGAAGATGCGTACCTCTATCTGAAGTGGATACCGAAGGATGAGACGGAAATTCTGATGGATGAGCGTCGTCTTGATGGCAGAAAATTCCATGAGGGCGACTTCACAGTCGAGAAGGATGACAAGCTGAATTATCGTATAAGACCTACTACAACAGTCTCGATTTTCGTGTACAACATAAAGACTTCAGGTTCGTTATCTTAGTATGGAGAGTAAAAATGTTTTTATAACAGGTGGTGCAGGTTTTGTAGGTGCCCATTTAGCGAAATCGCTCTTGGAAAAAGGTACTAATGTGGTAGTTTTACAACATGATTTGAAAAGAAGAAGCTATTTAAATCTTCTTGGAATCGCAAAGGATGTAAACATCGTCCTTGGTGACATAAACGATTACGAACTGCTGAGAAGAATCTTCGTGAACTACGAACCTGATTACTTGTTCCACTTAGCTGCTGTATCAATTGTTAGCAAAGCACTTAAATACCCCACTACCACCTACCGCATAAATGCAGTAGGAACTTCAAATCTCCTTGAAGTCTGTTTTCTTTCAAAATTACCGTCATCTGCTATCCTAATAGTTTCAACTGACAAGGTTTATGGTGAGCAAGTTAATGTTGCCGAAGATGCTTCCCTACTATGCGAGGGTATTTATGAAACCTCAAAAGCGTGTGAGGAACTGGTGGCAAGGGCATATCTCAAAACTTTTCATCTACCCATTGTTGTATCGAGAGCGTGCAACATCTTCGGTCTTGACCCCTACAATCGCAGAATAGTCCCGAACATCATCATGTCTATTCTGAGAGGTGAGAACCCCGTTATATACATGGGCGAAGACAGTTGTAGGGAGTATATCTATGTCAAAGATGCCGTTGATGCCTACATCAAGCTTACCGAGAACATAAGTATCACATGTGGTAATACCTACAACATTGGAACTGGTTATGTTTTATCCCAAGAGGAGATGGTTCTTAAAATTGCAGACCTCGCAAAGGAATGCCTTGATATAAATGTCAAACCCGGATATGTCAACCGTGGATATCCGCTATCTGAGATAAAAAGGCAAAGTATGAATTCAAAAAAAATTTATCGTGATATAGGATGGAAACCAAAATACAGTTTGGAGGAGGGTTTGAAGGAAACTATATATGCATTCCAAGATTGTCTTCTGTCAGGGAACCTATGAAGAGAGGATTGAGGAAACAAAGAAATGTGTGGAGAGGGTAAAGCCCGGCGTATTCGTTGATAGGGCTGTTATCATCGTAGACGAAACTGTTACGGAAGAGAGCAAGCAGTGGCTCGTTGAACACAACTGCGAGGTCTATACTGTGCTCTGGACTGACGACTTCCCAGCTATGAGGAATGCTTATCTATCCAAGTTGAATTATGGAGACTATTGTTGTTGTTCAGACCCTGATGAGCTTTACTGCGAAGAACTTTGTAGAGACTTACGCTTTCTTATTGCAGAAGCTGAAAAAAACAGTTATGGACTACTTCTCTTAAACTCTCATGATGTCCTTATAAAGCTCGATGGTACAACTGAGACAGTAGTAAGCAATTTTTTTAAAAATCTTATCTTTAAATATCTTCCCGGTGTCTATTACGAAGGAGCTGGAAGAACCAGAAATATCCACGAGATATTGCGTCTTCCACCAAACACAAAGGTATGGACATTGCCACGCAAGTACTTTTACGAGCACATAAAAACAGAGCTTGCCGTTCTCGAACGGAGCTTTCGCAATGTCTTTATTGGAGGTGGCGGTATCAATGTGGGTAGTGCCAATCCCCATTTCTTCTCGTTGCGTAAGATTACACACGCCTTGGGGCTGAACACTTGGTCTCAGCTACGAGAATACCTCCGTAGAGGAAATATAGCCAAACCCCTACTGGACTGGATAATCTCTATTAAGGATTTGCACGGGTTCGACTGGGAGGACGAGACGCAACAGTGCTTTAACTATTACAAAACTATTCATCCTGAAGAACTTGAGAGTATAGAAGCTAATCCCAGACCGCTAACGTATGGCAGTCAAGAAGAAGTCATGGCTTATGTGGAGAAGTGCTATTTAGAGATTCTTGGTCGGCACGCAGACGATGAGGGAAAGAAGACCTATACGGAACATATCTTAAAAGGTCGCATAAGGCGTGAGGATTTGCCCTCTATATTTATGCGAAGCGAGGAATATAGGAGAAAAGGGTTAGGTTTGGTGTTCTGCAATGGAACTGACTGGGACAAGGAAGTGGATAGGGTTTTGCAGTACGATAGAGAGATTTTCTTCACTCATTCACCGATGGTAGATAAAGTAGCAAGATACAAACCATCAGGCAAAGTTCTCGATGCGGGATGTGGTATCGGCAGGTTCATTGAGGTGTTCAAATCCAAGGGATTTCAGTATGTGGGCATTGACCAGTCGGGGTATGCTATCGAAACCGCCAAGAGGTTCCACTCCGACGATACCTTCATCCAAGCTTTCCTCTGGGACATAGACTTCAAGGACGAATTTGATGTGATATTTTCAAATGCGGTTTTACAACATAACACGCTTGACGGGAAGAAGAAGATATTACACGCATTCTATCGTGCCCTGAAACCGTCTGGTATCCTGTGCTTTGCAGAAAGCACGGTCAAAAGGGAAACAAGGACACAGCTAACTTACGAAGGGTGGCTGAACTTGGTAAGGAGCTTCGGCTTTAACTTCCTTGAATCGTTCCATAAAAACGAGTTTGGGCTTGATGACAACTACATATTCTATAAGCCACCTTGTTTTTGTAAGAAATGGGACGCATACTTGGCGATAGCAAAAAAGGTTGAAAGTGGTGGCAGAGGCGATGACTATGCCCCGCCTGAAAACCTCTCGTGGCTGGTTGATTTGTTCGCCAAGTATATTCCTCCAGCAATTTATCCCTCCATCCTGAGTGTTGGTGCGGGTGCAGGTTCAGAGGTTTATCTTCTTAATAAAAAAGGATACAAAGCCGTAGGAATCACATTGGGCATTGATAACATCTCTCGTGCAAAGAGAGAATTTGATATTCACCTCATAGAGATGGACATGCACAACCTCTTCTTCCCTGAAAAGACCTTTGATGGTGCCGTAATGATACAAGTTTTCGAGCACGCCCTTTCTTGGTATGCTTTGCTCGGTGAACTTTACTTCGTGCTCAGAGATGGAGGGCGTGTGATGGTAAATGTACCACTCCCTACTTGTGAAGAGATAAAAACTATCTGGCATACAAATCTTCTGTATCCAGAACAAGTTGAACATTGCTTTAATGTTTGGGGCTTTAAAATAATAGAAATTGAGGAGAATAAGAATAGGGGACTCTTATTCTTCGAGAAATTGCCTGAAAACCACACAGACTGGAAGATGTACTCCTATATTAGGCATGTCATAAGATTGAGAAGGGAGTTAGAGAAATAGAGCATGTCAAGCAATGTTACGCTCGGAATACTGACCCTGAACGAGGAAAGTCTCATAGAGCAATGTATCCTTTATCACCATCCTTTTTTTCGAGAGGTTCTTGTCCTGGACGGTAATAGTATAGACGGAACAGATGAAATCGCTAAAGAACTTGGTGCCAAGGTCTTCTATGAGGATGAGAACTTGGTATCCTTCGCCGAAAAGCGTAACTTTCTTGCCTCAAAAGCCTCCACACCCTGGATTCTTTTTGTCGATGCTGACGAGCTTTTCGACTACAATTTCCTATGCAACATTGGATATTACACAAGTAAACGTTCCGAGGTAAGGAAGAAAGGTGTTGTTGCCTTTCGCTTTCCAAGGGCTTATATAGATGATTCCCATCTGATTGAGTTCCATGTGAGGTTGTATAAGATAAGTGAGTGTAAGTGGGTGCGTGAAATCCATGAGATTCTTGCGGATATGGAGGCGAACATACCAATAGACCAAATCCCGAACAAGTGTCAAACACTGAACGGGCACTTCATCATCCACCTCCACAAGTCTCCACAGGAGCGGTATGTACAAAAAATGAGATGGAAAATGCTTGAAAAAGAGTATAATATATAAACAGAATAGAAAGATGGCTGAGATTGTGTATATCTATCCGATAAGTATAGCAAGCAAGATGATTTCAAGCTTCACACTACTTGCGAAATACCATCTCAAATACCTCCGTCAGGTCTCCAAAGTTTATGAGCTTGATCGAGACAAGGTATCATGGCTCTACTGGGCAACGAAGAAGAATGTTCTCATTCATCCAATTTGTGATACATTTATTGGAGGAGATGAAAGAAGAACAGTTATTAACAAAATTCGCCTCGAACAAGTATTTAAATACAAAAACAGGATTGGGGGTTTTGATATAGCCGACAGTTCCGAAATTAGCAAGGTTGCAGTTAAAGTGCTGAACCGGTTTGACCTGGTTATGGTTCCCTCCTCGTATGCCGAATATGTATTCCGCAATTCGGGCGTTACCACACCGATAGGAGTCGTCCCTCATGGCATCAATCCTGCCCTGTACGAACCTGACACTCATCCAGACGAGTTGTTGCCCTCAATCAAACCCTTATGGGATGTGAAACAGAAGACGGATTCGTTGTTTGTCCTCTTCTTTGCTATCCAGAACCTATATCGAAAGAGTGCCGAGATTGTAGCAAATGTTATGCATGAGCTTCAGTTTAGAACTGGCAGACATAGTAGTAAACAGGGAAAGCGTACTGTTCTGTTGGTCAAGGCGGGATTCAATCCCTCACCAGATCTAAGAATATTCGAGAAGCTTAAGCGTATAGTTGTTACAGGTTTCATGTCAGATGCTGAGCTAAAGCAGTTGTACGACATCTCTAATGTTGTTGTGGTTCCTTCAAAGGGTGGAGGGTTTGAACTAAACGCTCTGGAAGCAATCGCTCGTGGCGTTCCTACACTCGTTACTGGCGAACCCGCCTGGCGAGATTATCCAACCACACCCTTCCACGACTATCTCCAGTTTACCGTCCCACTCACGGTTTCGGAGATGGTAAGAGTGTACGATAACCATCCAGTCCACACAGGCAAGGGTTGGGCAGTCTCCGAGAGGGAGTTTTACAGAACACTCGTGAATGTCCTCGACAATCCTGACGACTATAAGAAACAGTTTGCAGAGCACAGGAAGAAGGTGTTAGAAATCTACCACTGGGACAGGATTGGAGAAAGGTTAATAAGCTTATTAAGGGAGTATGATTTTATCTAAGATTAATCTCCGCTAATTCCTATCTTTTCAAAGATAGGATACAGCGGTTGATGGCATGATAGGGTTGTTCAGAGAGCAAATAACTCTCAACTACCACACT
>LIHK01000041.1 GCA_001399795.1 Candidatus Bathyarchaeota archaeon BA2
ATCTCGATGACAAATGGCGTAGAAGTATACTGGAACGCAAAAGCACGGGCAAAAAAGTCGAGTTGCCTGGAGAAGAAATTGTTGAAGAAAAAGAGGTGGGACCTCCAAAGAAAGAAGTGAAAAAGAAGAGAAAAACGCGAAAAAAGGCCAAGAAATCTGGAGGAGCGTAAGTTGGGTAAAAAGGGTGGAAAGAAACATTTAAAGCGAAAACCAGCGCCGAAATTCTGGCCTATTCACCGAAAGGAAGCCGTTTGGACCGTTAAACCAAAGCCTGGGCCTCACCCCCTTTCACGTTGCATACCCCTCACACTTGTTATCCGTGCCATACTTAAATTCGCAAAAACAAGAAAGGAAGCCAAAACAATAATTTCCCAAGGAAAAATAAAAGTCAACGAAAAAGTTCAGCGGGAGGAACTCTTCCCCACCGGTTTAATGGACGTCATTTCCATACCTGATCCTGAAAAAACGTATCGAGTCTTGCCTTCTGAAAAAGGATTAATTCTCCACCCGATCGGGACGGATGAAGCAGATTTCAAACTCTGCAGGATCGAAAACAAAACCGTTGTTAGAAGCGGGCACGTACAGCTCAATCTCCATGATGGAAGGAGCATGCTAATTCGGGTGGATGACCCCAAAAAACCTGAAGAGGATGTTTACCAAACTTTAGATACGTTAAAGTTGAGCATTCCTGAACAAGAGTTCATGGCACACATGAAGTTAACTGTAGGAGCGCCCGCAATAATTATTGGGGGAAAAAACGTAGGCAAGTGTGGCAAAATCACTGCTATTGAAGAAAAACCAAGCCTAAAACGTAGAGACCTGCTTGTAACCATCGAGGATAAAAATGGAAACCGTTTCCAAACAACCCTCAATTTTATCTTCGTCCTCGGTGAAACCGAGCCTTCAATATCCCTACCTGAGGTTGATTAACTTGTCCGAAGAGGAAATCCGCAAGAAATGGAACGAAAACCTGATGCTTAAACCCAGAATAGAGAAGGTAACGGTTAATATTTCCGTCGGGAAGTCTGGAGAGCCCCTTGAAAAAGCGGTGACGATCCTTAAGCAACTGACCGACCAACAGCCTTGCAAACGAAGAGCCAAAAAAACTATACGGGATTTCGGCATTAGAAAGGGAGAACCCATCGCTTGCTTAGTAACTCTTCGGAAGGAAAAAGCAAAAGATTTTCTTAAGAAAACTTTCCGGGCTGTTGATAACAAACTGTCAAAGGACTGTCTCGATCGCCACGGCAACTTTTCTTTTGGGATTAATGAACACATAGAAATACCAGGCACCAAATACGTACCAGAACTCGGCATATATGGCATGGACGTTTCAGTTGCTCTTGACAGACCTGGATACCGCGTTAAGCATAGACATCGCGCCAAGTCTAAGATCGGGTCAGATCACCTACTGACGGCGGAGGAGGCGATGCTTTTTATTAAAGATGAGTTTGAAGTCGAAATCGTATAAAGGCAAGGTGACCCCCATGGTGAAACACAAACCTAAAAAAGAGCGAAAGTACGGTAAAGGCAGTCGACCCTGCAGAAGATGTGGATCCTATGGGCCAGTTATTCGTCGATACGGGCTGTACGTATGTCGCCAGTGCTTTAGGGAGATTGCCAAAGAATTAGGTTTCAAAAAATATGAGTAAAGGAGGAATGCGGGTTGCCAATGATGGACACACTTGCAAATGGGTTGACAACTATCATGAACAACAAGATGCGGCACAAGCGCGAATGCGTGATTAGCCCAGCCTCCAAACTTTTAGGACGAGTTTTAAGAGTCATGCAGTTAAACGGTTACATTGGAGAATTCGAATTCGTGGATGACGGGCGTTCAGGAAAATTCAAGATACAACTTCTAGGTCGAATTAACAAGAGTGGGGCCATAAAACCTCGCATTCCCACCAGTTTTGACGAAATTGAAACTTGGGAGAAACATTTCCTTCCATCCAAGGATGTCGGCATCCTTGTGATTTCAACTTCCCAAGGAGTTTTGTCCCATAAAGAAGCTAAAGAACGAAAAATTGGTGGACGCCTACTAGCATTTGTCTATTAGGAGAACCAAAAATGCGTGCGGTTGAGACGGTGAAATCTATCGAAATCCCGGAAGGTGTGCTCGTCAAAGTTGAAGGAAGGGTTGTCACAGTTAATGGTGAGAAGGGAGAATTAACCCAGGACTTTTCCCACACCCCCATATCCATTCGTTTGGAAGGAAAAACAATTACAGTTCAGGCGAATTGGCCTCGTAAAAAGGAAACCGCCCTCATAGGAACCGTTGGCTCCCACATTCAGAACATGATTACAGGAGTGACAAAGGGATTTACTTACAAATTGAAAATTGTTTTCTCCCACTTCCCAATATCTGTCAAAGTCAGAGAAAGAACAGTGGCTATAGAGAATTTTACCGGGGAGCGGAGTCCACGCATAGCCAAAATAATAGGCGACACCAAGGTTATGGTAAAGAGCGAAGACATAATCGTACAAGGAACCAACATTGGAGACGTCAGCCAAACCGCCGCAAACATCCAAAACGCAACTAAGGTTAAGAAAAAAGATCCTAGAGTGTTTCTGGACGGCATCTACGTTTATGAACGCCACGAAGGGATGGAAGAATGAAAAACAAGAAAAAGCTAGAGACACCTACCGGGGAACGACCGTTAAGAAAACCTCAAAGAGGTAAACGCAAGAAACCCAAATTCAGGCGACAGGAAAGCTGGCGGTACAAGCGAGTAAAAGAGAACTGGAGAAAACCGCGTGGTATAGACAGCAAAATGCGGAAGAAAGTCAAGGGATGGCCCAGATCCCCTGAGGCGGGTTATCGTAGTCCCAAGGAAATAAGAGGACTCCACCCGTCAGGATACGAAGAGATTCGAGTTCAAAGAGTAGACGACCTCAGCAAAATAGATCCTCAAAGGCAAGCCATCAGAGTTGCTAGTACGGTTGGAGCGAAAAAAAGAGTTGAAATTTCAGCTAGAGCCGAGGAAAGGAGAATCCACATTCTAAACCCGAGAAGAGAGAAAGAACTCGAAGAATTTAAGGAAGAAGAGATGGAAAAGGAAGAAGAACTTAAGGAGGAAGGGAAGAGTTGAGCCTTAGAAGCCAACGTCGCTTAGCTGCCGAAATCCTCAAGGTTGGTGAGGGTGGAGTTTGGATCGACCCTAACCGAACAGAAGACGTTGAAGCGGCGATTACCAGGGAGGAAATTAGAAAGTTGATCCATGAAGGCGTTATTCGATCCCTTTCCGAGAAGGGAGTTAGTCGTGCCCGAGCGAGAGTTTTGCATGAAAAGAAAAGTAAGGGGTCAAGAAGAGGACCAGGACGAAAAAGCGGATCTGCCAAGACAAGAATTTCCAAAAAGCAAGCTTGGATGAAAAAAATTAGACCTTTACGGAAGAAACTGCGCGAATTGAAAGCAAGTCGCGCAATTACGGAAAGCGTTTATCGTAAGCTTTATAATATGGCGGGAAGTGGGGTTTTTGAATCTACAGCTGATCTAGAGCGCTACATCAAAACCCGTGGTTTAGGGAGGAGACGGTGATGGCAAAGGGCCCCAGCTATCGCGTTCCTTTCCGCAGACGAAGGGAAGGAAAAACCGACTACCAATCAAGAAGGGCTCTTGTTCTATCCAAGCTACCTCGATTAGTGGCTCGACGCACCTTGAGGCATATAATCGTTCAAATCGTTAAAGCCGAGGACGCTGGTGATCATGTTGTAGTCTCCGCCCACTCTAGTGAATTGACGAAAACCTATGGTTGGAAAGGTGGTTGTGGAAACGTTCCAGCGGCTTATTTAACTGGACTTTTGTGTGGTTTCAGGGCAGTGGCTCATGGCGTGAAAAAGGCTGTTTTAGACCTAGGCTTGCAGTCTCCCTCTCGAGGGGCACGAGTTTTTGCCGCATTGAAGGGGGTTCTTGACGCGGGTGTTATGGTTCCACACAGCGAAAGCATGTTGCCAGATGAAAATAGAATAAGTGGGCAACACGTTGTTGACTACGCAAGTCAACTATCCTCAAATCCAGAAGAAGCCTATAAAAAGAAGTTTTCCAAGCATCTTTCGAGAGGACTGCGCCCAGAGCAACTTTCTGAACACTTTTCCTTGATAAAGAAGAAGATAATATCCTCATTTAGAAAAGAGGAGGAAGGAAAGTGACTTCTAGCGGAGAAAGAGTTGAAGGTTGGGTGCCTCGCACGAGGCTAGGCAAAATGATTCTTGAGGGACGCATCTCCTCCATCCAAGAAGTATTCATGGAGGGGGCAAAAATACGGGAGCCCAAGATAGTGGACGTTCTTCTTCCAGATCTACAAGAGGAAGTCATCAACATAAGTTTGGTGCAGAAGCAGACAGACGCCGGGGAAAAATCTAGATTTAAGGCCATAGTAGCTGTTGGGAACCGCAATGGTTACGTAGGTTTGGGCTCTGGAAAGGCTGGACAGGTGCGCACCGCCATTGGAAAAGCGGCTATAAACGCGCGCCTCAACATCACTCCTGTACGTCAAGGCTGTGGAAGCTGGGAATGCGGGTGTGGAAAACCACATTCTCTACCCTTCCAAGTTCGAGGCAAATGCGGAGGAATGGAAATCGTGTTAGTTCCAGGACCCCGCGGCTTGGGTGTTGTTGCAAGCGAGGCGGCTAAGATTATCCTTGGACTGGCTGGTGTTAAGGATTGCTGGACGAAAAGCTATGGAGACACAAGGACTGTTCCCTCCTTTGCTTACGCTATCTTTGACGCTCTTCGAAAAACCTACAGCCTCGTCACACCAGAGGATTGGGTGGGATGAAATGGAGGGGAAAAAGAAATGTTTAGTGGTCGTTCGGGTTCGCGGTCTCAGCGACATTTCCCAGGAAATCAAAGACACGCTTAGGATGCTCCGTCTAACCCGGAATTGCCACGCCACACTTATCGATAACCGTCCAGTTTACCTCGGAATGTTGCACAAAGCGCAAAACTACGTGACTTGGGGCGAAATTTCTAAGGAAAATGTGGCATTTCTTCTGAAGAAGAGGGGAAGACTTATTGGTGATAAAAAATTGACGGATGAGTATGCTCAAGAAATAGGTTATAAGTCGCTGGACGACCTAGCTGAATCCGTGTATAAGTTAGAGGTTGAGTATGGTCGTCTCCCTAAAGTGAAAGCTGTGTTTCGTCTTCATCCGCCGAAAAAGGGCTACAAGGGGAAGGTTAAGAGAAGCTACGCTGCTGGTGGAGTTACAGGATACCGGGGGGAGGCCATTAACGACCTTCTGAAGCGGATGATGTAGCCAGTTTCAGCGATAACTTTTATAGTCACCGCTCCATGCACAGTCTTTGTTGGGAGAGATTTTCGTTGAACGAACGCTGGTGGAGGAGAAGGAAAAAACGTCCATGGTTCGACGTCTACGACGAGTTTGATAGACTTGAGAAAATGATGGATGAAATGATGCGGAGAGCTTTTGAAACGCCTTCTGAAAGAGCAAAGTTCCGCAGACCTTACGTTTATGGTTTTTCCATGTCTGTTGGACCTGATGGGAAGCCGGTGATTCGAGAGTTTGGTAACATTCAATCAAATCATAAGGGACCTAGAATCCGGGAGGAAAGGGAGCCTCTCGTTGATGTTATGGAGGAGGATAAGGACGTGGTTATCCTGGCTGAACTTCCTGGCGTAGAGAAAAACGAAATTAATCTCCACGCAACTGAGAATCATCTAACGATTTCCGTAGATACTGCTGAACGGAAGTATCATAAGGAACTGACCCTTCCAGCTATGGTGGACCCCAAATCAACTCAGGCTTCGTACAAAAATGGGGTGCTGGAGGTACGGTTAAAGAAGTTAGTGGAGAAGACGGTTAAGGGCGAAAGGATTTTCGTGGAATAGTTTGGGGTTTGGCTTTGCCTCATAAGCTTCGGAAGGTTAGGAAGAAGCGTGGTTCTAGGACCCATGGGTACGGTCAGATTGGTCAGCATAGGAAAGGTTCCAAGGGTGGAAGGAAGGCTGGGCGCCACAAAGAGGGATGGACGTACGTAATGAAGCATGAACCCGAATACTTCGGAAAGAAGGGATTCACTTCTCAAAAAGCCATAGGCAGAGGAATTACCGTTATTAATGTAGGAGAACTGGAAGAACTGGTCCTTAAATTAGTAGTGGAAAATAGGCTGGAAAGGAAGGGGAAGAAAGCTTTCTTGGATCTGGACAAGTTGGGATATGACAAACTTTTGGGAATGGGAAAAATAGCTGAGCCCATCCTTGTTAAGGTTGCATCCCACTCAGAGGCGGCGGCTAAGAAAATAGAGGAAGCAGGCGGACAAATTTTAAAGGAACATGACTAGTTCGAGGCATGGAGCAGAGAAGACTAAGGAACGAGGACAACATAGTCAAAGCTTTTATATTCACGTTTTACCTACGCAGTTCTGCTAACTAAATCATCCCACAAAATACGAACGGGAAGGCGAAGGAAAATCCATGGCTGGCAGATTCCTCACACTGTTTAAACCTCTATCAAGATTTATGCCAGAAGTAGGCCCACCAGCACGAAGAGTTGGGTTCAACGAAAAAATCTTCTGGACAGCCATGGCTCTCGTATTATACCTCATCATGTGTGAAGTATCCCTCTACAAAGTCGGAGTAGGTGGAGGATGGGAACTTACCTACCTGAGAGTAATCTTTGCCTCAAACAGAGGGTCCCTCATGGAGCTGGGAATAGGCCCCATAGTAACTGCAGGCCTCATCCTACAACTGCTCGCCGGATCCGGCATGATAGCCTGCGACTTCTCCGATCCAGAAGACCGAGGTCTCTTCACAACTGCTAGCAAGTTCTTTACCATAGTCCTGACCGGGGTTCAAGCCTCTGCGTATCTTATCGGCGGAGTCTATGGTGACCTACCTGGGGGTACAGCTACGTCTATTATTATCTTCCTTCAACTCTTAACCGCTGGGCTCGTACTTATGCTCTTAGATGAAATGATACAGAAAGGTTGGGGAATTGGAAGTGGAATAAGTCTCTTTATCTTAGCTGGCGTAGCCCAACGCGTTTTGTGGGACAGTCTAGGTCCATCACCTCCCATGCAAGATGGAAACTATCGGGGAGCATTTCTCGCGCTTGCCCAAATAATTCCGCGTGTGATGACTGGTTCGTATATTTTAGGAGAGCCAGCAAGAGGGCTTTGGTCTTGGTCGCATGTCTTCGTTAGACCAGTAGATCCGACTTTGCCAGCCATGTTGGGTTTCATCACAACCCTAGCCGTTTTTCTCATTGTTATTTATGCAGAGGGCGTTAGGGTCGAGCTTCCTATCTCCTACGCTAGTTACCGAGGATTTCGCGGCAAATACCCCATCAAGCTCTTGTACGTGTCCAACCTACCAGTAATTTTCGCTTCCGCCCTTTTTGCAAACATATATTTCTTCTCCCAACTTTTATGGAGTAGACTAGGCCAACCACGTCCGGGAACTATTTTTTGGCTTGACCTCCTCGGCCAATATGAATGGGTGGAAAGACAGCCTCAACCCGTAGGCGGCCTCGTCTACTACGTGACTTCCCCCAGAAGCATTTGGGACGTTACAAGCAACCCCGTAAGGGCACTGGCATTCGCTGGCATCATGATCGCGTTTTGCATCATTTTTTCACTCACATGGCTCGAGGTAGGAGGCCTAGGTCCAAAAACAGTTGCGAAACAACTCGTCGACTCCGGAATGCAGATTCCAGGATTTCGAAGATCTAGTAGACCCATAGAACTAGTTCTTAAGCGTTATATACCCGTAGTTACGATGCTGGGAGGATTTATTGTGGGATTGATAGCCTCGGTCGCGGACTTCTTCGGAGTGTTCGGAACAGGAATGGGCATCCTGCTGTCGGTGGGAATTATGTACCAGTATTATCAACTCCTCGTGCAGGAGCGCGTTGCGGAAATGTATCCTGCTTTCCGTCGCTTCTTAGGAGGTTAACTATTGGGAAGAGTTATTGTTATCACGGGTATTCCCGGAACAGGTAAAACCACGGTTTGCAACGAACTAGCGAAGCTTGCCGAGCAGATTGGAAGGAAGGTTGAGGTGATAAACTACGGAACAGTCATGGTCGAACTATCCCATAAAAGTGGAAAATCCCTTCACAGAGACAAACTGAGGAAATCCGGGCTAACTCTTCAACGCAATCTTCAAGCAGAAGCAGCTAAAATCATTTCCAAGAAGGCAGCTGAGATTGAAGGAGACATCATAGTCGACACCCACATGTCGATAAAAACGGTGGGCGGATACTTGGCGGGGTTGCCGTCTCACGTTCTGCAACTTCTAAATCCCGACATGTTCGTTTTAGTTGAAGCAGAACCCCGTGAAGTGTTGTCTCGCAGGCTTAAGGACGTAACTCGGAAACGAGACAAGGCCTTGGAAGGTGGAATAGCAGAGGAAATTTTATTTTCCAGGCTCATGGCTGCTGCTTGTGCAGTTCTAACTGGCGCGTCGGTGAAAACTGTTAAAAATCCAGCTGGAAAACAGGTTGAAGCAGCTGAAGAGGTTTTAAAATCTTTGGGGTAGTGATAGCATGACTCCAGATCTGGCACAAATTCCTTACTCAACAATTCTGATCCTATGCCTCTCCGCGCTCATGGCACTCATAACATCCATAATCAACAGACGCGTCACTAGTCCGGAACAACGTGAAAAACTCAAAGCTTTACAACATCAAATCACCGCCTTGAAGAGGGAGAAAGACGACAATCTTAAAAAGGCAAAAAGCACTGGCGACAAAAAACTCCTCAAAAAAGCTCGGAAACAAGAAAAACAAATTTTACAACTTTCATCCCAAATGGCTTCTTTATCGTTTCGGCAGATGAAAACATTTCCGATTTTTATAATTATCTTTCTTGTTTTTTGGACGTTGTTAACTGGCAGAATTGATTTTCTAGTTATCCACTTAGAGTTCTTCAAGTCTCCTTTTAATGCTGGATTAACGGTTGCTAATCTCCCGTGGGTTGATGGGGTCCTTCAATTGCCCCTCATTTGGTGGTATATACTCTGTTCATTCGCCTCTGGAACTCTCTTTTCAAGAGCGTTTGGCTTGATGGGAGCAATAGAATAAATGCCTAAACCTTCTTTGCGAACGAGAAGCAGGAAACGTCATCGCGTTAGACTGCATGGAGGAGACGCTGAAACTCGCTATAAAAAGGAGAAGACAGGTGTTTCACGCTGCGCCCAGTGTGGTCGAACTTTATCTGGGCTTCCACGCTCAATTCCATCAAAGCTTCGCAAGCTTCCCGCGAGTCAAAGAAGACTTAAACGTATGTATGGCGGTCAGTTGTGCCACGGTTGCCTCCAAGACTTGTTAAAACATGCTGTAAGAAATATTTAATTCGACTGAAGGACGGATCAGTCAAATTATGAAGATTGGTTGCGGAAAGAGTAGTAAAAAAATCGTCATATGCATATGCGGAATGACTGGTTGCGGAAAGAGCACGGTAGCGAAAAGGCTGGCAGAAAAGTATGGGCTTAGGTACCTTTCTGGCGGTAACACCTTAAAAGTCTTGGCTATTGAAGCGGGATACAAACCCGCTGAAATAGGCTGGTGGGAAACTGATGAAGGAATAAGGTTTCTTCAACGGAGAATGGAGGATTCTGAGTTTGACAAGAAGGTTGATGGAAAGCTGTTGGAGTTGGCGAAGTGGGGTAACGTTGTTCTTGATAGTTGGACTATGCCTTGGTTGTTGAAGGAAGGGTTTAAGGTCTGGTTGGAGGCTTCTTCTGGCGTGAGGACAAAGCGTCTCGCTGTGAGGGATGGCATCAGCGTTGAAATGGCATCTGAAGTTTTGGGGATGAAGGATGAAAGCACTAGGGCGATTTATAAAAGCCTTTACGGGTTTGATTTGGGAAATGATTTTTCACCTTTCGACCTGATCCTTGATACCAATGAATTGAATGCTGATGAGGTTTTCAATGCTGTTTGCTTAGTTGTTGACCGTCTAATTTTTGGAAAGTTTTAGTGTTGACATCGTTGATGTTTGAATCCGTAATATAAGGCCTGTGACCTAAATCAGTAACTAAACTTTGGTAAATTTTGGGTTATCTCCATTTGGTGGTGTTTTGGGTTCCTTCATGTTGGATGGGGTGTGTCTGTTCCATGCTCGGTTCCAAAGTGCATGGAATAAAAAATATTTTTTTATACATTCAGCCTACCAGATGGAGGAACCTAAAATTTGCCAAAGTTTAGTTAGTTATTATGACTTATTTCTCATGATTTTGAGTGGGCTGCAAACAGGTTTAAAACGGGGAAGAGGCGAAAATTGGCCATTTCAGAATAATCGCTTGTGAAGCATAGAAAAGAGAAGAGAATTTTCCACGGGTTATGCGCGTTAGGTGACTTTTTCTAGAAACTTTTCTACGGCTTATCTTTGAAGGGTTAAAATTGTTAACGTTTACCTTTTTTTAGGATTATGCCATAGGCAATTAAGGCTATTCCAAGGAATAACAGTATTAGGCCACCGATTAGATACACAGTTTTAGCTAATTCCGTTATTTGCAATCCAACTAGAACCGCTGATCCGATAGCGGCGAGGACGAATCCTCCTCCCAGTACCTTTTCAGCTACCGGAACCTTCATATCATACTCAGGCTTCCACAAACCCTTTTCGATAAGCTCCAGTCTTTTCATCTTTTCTTTATGCTCTGATGTGATACCTAGATAAATAGCCAGCATGGCAATACCGCACCCAAATATGACTCCGAATATAGGTACCAATTGTTCCTCTAAAGCCATCTCAGCCACATGTCTTAGTGTTGAGGTTTAGTAATATTTGAAGTTTTGCGTTTTTATATTTTTGCCATGAAAAACTTTTCATGCCTCTTTTAAGAGCGCGAAGCGCCATGTACGTTTAGCTTGCGGTAGATGGTTTCAGGCTTTGTTTGGTGTTTGAACTTTTGGTAGAGCCTGACGACGGCTAGCCTCTTGGCCTCGATGAGTTGAAGGGACCAGGGTGAGGAGGTGAGGAAGCGGTTGAGGGCGCTCTGGTCCCCAGCGTCCACGAAGCATCGGTTTATGGCATCCACGTTCCTCCTGCCCTCGCAGGCCACGAGGCCTAGGATGTAGGTGGAGAAGTTCTTGAACTGGGGCCTTGAGAAGCACGGTCTAAACTGCTCCAGCAGCCCCTCCATAACGCCCACGGCTGACGAAACAAGCATACAGCAAAATCCTCCAACTGAACCTAAAAATAACATGACACAAACAACCAAAAAAGCTTAAAACCAAAAACACAAAACTTCAATTAGTTACTTAAAAATCGAAATTTGATGACACGGTTGTGCGCGTTAGAAATTTAAACATGAGCATCAGCTAACTACTTAACTAATCTTAGCGGTTCGTGGTGAATGGGCAAATGAGGAAAAAGAAGGAAATAAGATTTGGAACTCATCTCCCAATCCCTTCGGTAACTCCCGACAAGCTCGTTAAAATTGCTAAGCTTAACGAGGAAGCGGGGTTCGATTCTCTATGGGTTCCAGACCACATACTCTTCATACCACCCGGAATCGTTCCCGAGGCGTGGACTACCCTAGCTGCCGTAGCGATGGTTACGAATAAGGTGATATTAGGAACTTGCGTTACAGACCCCCATAGATATCACCCAGCAGTTCTAGCCCAGAAAGTCGCGACGGTGGATCAGCTCTCAGGTGGGCGAGTGGCGCTGGGACTCGGTGCTGGAGAAAGCATGAACTTAGACCCCTTTGGAATCCGATGGAACAAACCGGTTTCAAGGCTTATCGAAGCCGTTTCGATCATCAGAAAGCTTTGGTCTGGAGAGCCATTCAGCTACGAAGGCGAATTCTGGACGCTGAAGGACGCCTTTCTGCATATTAAACCTGCCCAACCAAGGATACCCATATATTTCGGTGCGAACAGTCCGCGCACGCTGAGGCTGACGGGAGAGATGGCGGATGGCTGGTTACCTACTCCCCTTAGTCCGAAGCTGTATAAGAAGCGATTAAAGTTGGTTGAGGAAGGCGCTAAGAAGGCTGGTAGGTCAATGGATGAAATCGATACGGCACTATACTTGTACACCTCCATCACCGATAAAGCTGAAGATGCATACAAGCAGCTTGAGAGAGTAAAGCCTATGATTGCTCAACCAGAAATCATGAAGGAAGCTGGATACGAAATAGAGTTACCAGGGAAAACTGGTTCTCTATCGTATTTCCGGTTGCTTCCAACAAGCGAGATTTTGGGAAAACTTACAAGCTATGTTGACAGCATACCTACAGAAGCTGTGATAGAGTTCTCTGTTGCTGGCACCGTCGATGATTGCATTGAGAAGATAGAAGAGTATGTGAAGGCTGGTGTTAGGCACATAGATTTAATAAACATGGG
>LIHK01000049.1 GCA_001399795.1 Candidatus Bathyarchaeota archaeon BA2
GCTTGAGGACAAGGCTGGGATAGCTATGAGCATGGGTGCTTTAGGAAATCTCTTCGAAAAAAGAGGACAGTTCGAAGACGCGTTAAAACACTTTCTTGAAGCTGCCTGCCTCTTTCACCAACTCGGTTCACCCTACGAAAAACAAGCCCTAAGAGGCACAGCAAGGACAGCCCAGAAACTCAGCGAAGAAAAGTTCAACAAGACGATGAAAGAAACACCTGAGGAAATCAAAGCATACCTAAAACAAATCTCACAACTGCAAAAGCTGAAATATCACTGACAAAACCTATTCTAAAACTTCTATGGAGTCTACTTTTCCATCTCCATCTAGGTCGAATCCTTGAATTACGGTTGCAAATTCTTCTTCGCCACCAAAGCTCTTTAGGGCTTCTTTCCAGAATTTCGCGATAGCTATAACGCAAGCCTTAGTTCCAACAGCCTTGTTGCCTGCTAAAACGATTATCCTTTTTTCCTTGTTCCAAGGGTTGGTTATTCTTGCCATTACCCCTATGGTGTCGGCGGTGTAGACGTTTCCGGTTTTTTCAGAGACTAATCCGCCTAGGAGGAATCCATGCTCGGAGGACATCATGTTAAATCGTATTGGCAAGAACTTGTTGATCTCTTGAGTAATAAGGTTTGTTCCAGGTCCGCCCACCAAGATCAAGTTGTTGTTTTCGTCCTTCTCAGCCTTTACGTCAACGTCCAGCTTTACAGGGAAGTCCTCGGGTAGGTCAGCGAATTGGCCGAGGAAAAGCGTCAAATAGGAAGCGTAGTGACCGTCTCTGGCTCTGGCCTTGAAGGGTCCGTGAGGGTCAGGACTACCAACCACAATCTTTCCATCGAAAGTACCGTCTTCCTTCAGAAAGGGGCTGAAGAATTGTTTCATTTTCTCGTCTATGCTTGGAACTGTAATGTTTTTGATCCTTCGGTAACCAAAGGGAAGCTCAACTCCAAGGGCGGGAAAAGAAGCTTTGTAATATTTTGCGACAGCTCCCTTCTTTCCCTCCTCCCTAACAACCTTAACTACACCCACTCTTGCCAATTTTCTGACGTGATAGTAGACTTTCTGCTCGTGCACTTTGAGTTTCTTCGCAACCTCCATGGGATACATTTCTTTCTCGCTAAGGAGCTGAAGAATTTTCCAGCTAAGTTTGCTCAAAACAGTTTTGAGCTTCTCTGGGTCGTCAAAAATGGCGATGTCCTTAGCCTTGTACTGTCTTCTTTCACCGCTGAGCAGAATCTTTTTCTTCATGTTTGCCAACTAAGAACCCGTTCCTTTATAAACATTTTTTTAATGGTGGTGCGATATAGGCACATTTTAAAATCAAAACGCCTCTACGGCCTTCATCATTCGTATGAAATTGAGATAATACGGTCGAAATAATCTACGACTTTCTTCATTCGCTTTGGAGTTTCTTTGGTGGGGAGTTTCTTTAGCGTCTCGATGATTTCCCGAGAGCGGACAAGGTCTGTTAGGGTTACTAAGCCTACAAGATGGTCGTTGTCAGCCACCGGGAGCTTTTTGATTTTTTGGTTGAACATGAGTTTTACAGCGTCTTCAATGCTCATTTGAGGTTTTCCGACCACGAGGGGTTTGGACATTATCTCGCTAACTTTGGTCTTTTTCGGGTCTTTAGCCTCGAGCAAAACTCTTTTTAGCATGTCTCTTTCAGTCACTATTCCAGCAGGCTTTCCCTTCTCCATTACAATTAAACACCCTATCTCGTGCTTGTTCATGAGTTCCACCGCTTCCCTCACGGTTGCCTTTTCTTCAACCGTTATAACACCCTTAACCATGACGTTTTCAACCTTTAGCGACACAGACGCACCATCCAATTTTATCGATTTGTGGCAAAAGCCCTTTCTGAAAAATGGATATTTGCTTTCCGCATTTATGTATTAAGAATGAACAATATTTATTTTAGATTCGGAAAACCGTTATGCTTGCCACTCTACATAATTTGATTATGGTTAGTTTTATTAGTTACATAAACCTATGAAAAAATACAACTTATTTCTAACAGGTTGTAGGGTGAATCAGATAGTGAGCGAAGCCTTCGCCCCCATCCTCTTCCAACTAGGCCTAGGCGGGATCGGCGGATTTTTCATCGGATACGCCGTTAGAAAAGTTTTCAAAATTGCGTTAATTATTGGGATAATTGTGTTCTCTCTCATATTTTTGGCATACATAGGTGTCATCGGCGTAGATTATGGTGGATTTGCTGATGCTGTGTCAAAATTTATCAACGCTGTTAACCCAGCGCTAGGTTTGTTAGCACCTCTCTTGTCCAATATAATTTTCATAGGTAGTCTCATCATTGGACTCATAGCTGGATATAAGATGAGTTGACAGTTCCTATTCTTCTCTCTTAATGTATTTTTGTAGTTCCTGCCATATAGCCTTTATATCCTGCACTTTACCCTCGATTGGCTCCATTTTCTTGCTTAAGGTCTCAATGCGTAAAACGCCCTTCTTTTTCATTAACCCCTTCTCATCGTAGTATAATGTCCTAATATTGTCTAGTCTTTCGGAGATAACTCTGTCCTTCTTAAGAACGACCCCTCTACGTTTATGAAGCAGTATTCTCTGATCCGTTATGTAAAAAATAAAATGGTCGTTGAGGGTTTTAATTTTACGACTCTGGAATCTTATAATTTCTTTGGGCAAGAGAAAATCTTCAAGAACCAAACTGCTCTCCTTTTTCATGGTTGACTTTGGAACTCATATTTTTTGTGGTGGCATGCGGTCAGAGAAACTAGACAGAAAGCTTTTGGGTAGAATCTGGAAACCATTATAAAAGATTTTTTTAAGGGTCTTCACAAACATGCCTTAAAAACCTTGGAAACCTTTATGATTTCTCTTTTAATTTTAAACAGTCTTCCTAAGAAATGTTTATAGAAGGCTTTTTAGAATAAAGCTTGAGAAAGGAGTTCGTATAACGGGGGCGCCCTAGAAGCAAGGAAAATTGAGGCATAACAGATGTGCGGTATATTTGGTTGCATCCTTAAAAACGGCAACGCGGCACCCATCATACACAGTGCCCTAAAGAAGCTTGAATACCGAGGCTACGACTCTGTGGGAACAGCAACCGTCTATAAGAACAAACTGTTCATAAAAAAGGACAAAGGGAAAATTGATGAAGTCCACGCGCTACATAATCTGGACGATCTTCCCGGTCGCATTGGAATAGGCCACACAAGATGGGCGACCCATGGAGCACCCTACCAGGTTAATACCCACCCCCACACTGACTGCAAAGAGCAAATCGCTGTTGTTCACAACGGAATCATCGAAAACTTCGCTGAGTTAAAGATGGAACTCGAAGAGCGGGGACACGTCTTTCGATCTAAGACCGACACCGAAGTTATAGCCCACCTTATTGAAGAAAAATTGACGGGAGGCTTAACCCTTGCCGAAGCAGCGCGCGAAGCTTTGAGGCAGGTGGTCGGGTCTTATGCCATCGCTGTTGTTTCAGTCACGGAGCCCGACAAAATTGTTTGTGCCCGAAAAGAGAGCCCCCTAGTTGTAGGCGTCGCTGAAAACGCCCTTTATTTCGCATCTGACATTCCCGCTTTTCTTCCATTGACGAATAGGTCCGTTGTTATTCAGGACGAAGAAATAATTATTCTAAATGATGGAGAATATGAAATTCGGAAGATCCCCGACTGGGAACTGGTTAAGAGGGAACCTGAGGTCATCGATTGGACTTCTGAAATGGCTGAAAAACAGGGTTATCCCCACTTTATGCTTAAGGAGATTCATGAGCAACCTTCTTGTCTCAGAAGCACACTTAGATTGCAGGACCAATTCCTAGAGCTAATGACAACCTTCATCGATCGAGCTGGAGAAGTTTTCCTCGTAGCTTGCGGAACTTCTCATAATGCCTGTATTGCAGCTTCTTACATGTTTTCTAAACTGGCACTTTCTGCAACTCATCCCGTTATTGCCTCAGAGTTTGTTGAGCAGCACGGAAAATCTGTTAACATAGACAGCACCCTTCTAGCTGTCAGCCAATCCGGAGAAACCGCCGACACCCTAGCAGCCTTGGAATGTGCAAGGCAACGCGCCGCCACTGTCCTAGGGCTTACGAACGTTGTTGGATCCACTCTAACTCGCGTTGCTCGCGTCTATGTTTGTCAACAGTCGGGTCCAGAGATAGGGGTTGCGGCTACGAAAACCTTTACCTCCCAGCTTTCTGTACTCTCTCAACTTGCATTGCGGCTTGCCAAGAGAAGGGGAAAAATTTCCCATGTGGAAATCGAGGACCTCGAAGAGAAACTGAAGCAAATGCCAGACATCATTGAAAGGATTATTCAAACCAAAGAGGAAAAGTTAAGACAAATTGCCAAGAAGTACAAGGACAAACGGTGCTTCTTCTTCTTGGGAAGAGGAATAAGCTATGCTGTAGCCCTTGAGGGTAGACTGAAACTTATGGAGATAGCCTACGTTCCCGCGATAGCCTATCCTGCTGGAGAGAGCAAGCACGGACCCATCAGCCTAATTGAACCGGGCTTTCCCGTTATCTTCATCTGCCCAAAGGATGACACGCACAAAACGGTCATAGGGAACATTATGGAAATGAAGGCTCGGGGAGCATCTATCATTGCATTGGTTGAAGAGGGAGATGAGGAAATAAAATCGTTGGCTGATGATTACATCGAGATAGCGACGGGCTTGCCTGAAGTTCTCTCACCTATACCATTCGTCGTCCCACTACAGCTCTTCGCATACTACATGGCAGTTGAGAGAAAATGTGATCCAGATATGCCTAGGAATCTAGCGAAGTCTGTCACGGTCAAATAAAGCCGCAAAGTCTTAAGGCATAAATACGTAGTTATTCTTGTGAATAGAAAATGGAAAGTCAGGCTTGGGAAGAGTTAATTCAAAGATTGATTAGGGAGGGAATCCTTCGGTCGCCTAGAGTCGTTCAGGCTTTACGGCGGGTTTGCCGGCGACCTTTTCTTCTCGAAAAAGCGAAGTCCTACGCGGCGGTGGATTCCCCGCTTCCAATAGGGTTTGGGCAAACCATTTCAGCGCCTCTCGGTTGATCCAAGCGGTCAACTGGGCGAAACATGGTATGCATAATGAATGAAGCCCTCGAATTGGAAGCAGGGCACAAAGTTCTAGAGGTAGGAGCCGGCTCGGGCTGGCACGCCTCCACCATAGCAGAGATCGTGGCACCAACCGACATACCGAAGGAAAAATGGGGACACGTTTACACTGTGGAAATAATCCCTGGGCTGGCTGAGTTTGCGAGAAAAAACGTTGAGAAGGCAGGATACGGGGATCGCATCACTATTATTTGTGGAGATGGCTCCATGGGGTACCCGGAAAAAGCTCCGTATGACCGAATCTTGGTCACAGCGGCGGCTCCAGATGTTCCCAAGCCCTTGATTGAACAGCTAAGAAACGGAGGAATTTTGGTCATCCCTGTTGGGGGCATCCAATTTTACCAAACCCTGGTACGAGTTAGAAAAAGGGACGGAAAGATCCTAGAAGAGAATTTGGGTGGGGTTGCGTTTGTGCCCTTAACTGGAAAGCACGGATATAAACTATAACCAAGTTTAAGACGGCCACATTTTTTAAAAAAACTCGTCTTCATAGAGCTGTGTTAAAGTGCTTTTATTGGACACTGACAAAATAATTGTTGGTGGTTAAATGGTTGATGACCCCTACAGAGAAAGAGCGTTAAAGAATTTTGTTAATCGCGTTAATGAAGTTCTAGGTGACAACATCGTAAGCCTACATTTATTCGGTAGTTATGCGAAAGGAACAGCTAAGCCAGAAAGTGATATTGACGTCCTTGTAGTGTACCAAGGATCTACAAGGGACACGATCTTAGATAGCATTAGCGAGATAGCCTTCGACATAATGTCTAACACAGGAAGGCTTATTCAACCCGTAATTATGACAAAAGAGGAATTTGAGCAGGGGGTCGGCACCTCACCTTTCCTATGGGAAGTATTGGTCAACGGACGGGTTTTATACTCATCAACAAGTGGTACAGAGTGGAAACTCGATTTCAAGGAATATTTACGTTTGGCAGAAGAATATCTTTCATATGCAAAGGATGCCTACGAAAAGAATAAAATCAGGTTAGCTGTAGACTCAGGCTATAACGCCGTCGAGCTTTTAATCAAAGCGTTGATTGTTAGCACCGGAACAAGCCTAGCTTCGTCACATAGCGGAGTAATACAACAATTCGGCGAACTCTTCATAAAAACCAGAAAGATTGAGAAGGAGTTTGGTAAAAACACTCATAAAGCTTTGACATTAAGGGGTCAGGCTCGCTATGTACCGACAGCCGAGCTTAAAAAAGATGATGCAAAACTCGTCATTTCCCTCGGGATGAAAATGCTGGAAATCGCTAAAAGAGAATTTCGATAAACTGTTCGTCCAAAATGGAAGAAGGAGAAGGTGAAACAGTCGGAGGTTTAATGAAAGAATGTTTCGAGGGTCACCTTGCCTTTCGCCTTTCTTAAACCTTCAGCCATTTTGTTGAGGGCTTTTCGCACGCGTTCCTCGGAAAAATCTCTTTCGCGACACAGAAAGTCTACGACCCCGTCTATGTCAGGGTCTTTCCAAGTCAATTTGTAGTTGTCTGTCACCTTTGGGTTGAGAAAGATTTCCCGTATTCTTTTGGTTTCAACCGGGAACTCTACCTCTTTCAGCGTTGGCAGCAATTCCTCGAGGCTTCCGTATTTTTTTACGAGTTTGAGTGCTGTTTTTGGTCCTATTCCTTTCACGCCTTCGGGGTTGAAGTCTGTTCCCACGAGGATGCCGATGTCTACGAGTTGTTCTCGGGTGATTTCTAGTTCTTTAAGAACATGGTCTAGTTCTACAGTTTCCGGGATGACTTCAACATATACGGGTTTTCTCGGAAGTTTCCTTCTTCCACTTATTGTCACGTTTCTCACAAGCGTGGGCGCTCCGAAGAGGAGGCTGTCATAGTCTTGGCTGGCGCAGTAGTTGGTGTCGCCCTTTCCTGTCATGTGGGCTGCTTGGGCTTCGCCCTCTGATGGTGCTTGAACCCATGGCACGCCCATCTGGGTGAGGAGCCTCTTCGAGTCTTCAGCCATGTAATCTTTAAGCCTCGAGGTCATTTGAGCGTAGGTTCGCGCCTCCTCGATTTTGCCTTCTTGCAGCGCTCGCTCGTACTTGACTAAGGCTTCTTCCTTCACCTTGGCTCGGCGTTTAATTTCTGCCTCTTTAAGGGCTGGTGGTACTCCGTCAAATACGTAGACAACCTTGATTCCTATCTCAACGAGATTGGCAGTTCGGTACAGTAAGCCGCTTAGGTGGCTGGTGATCTTGCCAGTGCTGTCTTTTAGTGGGGTTCCGTCTGGCTGACGGATAATGGCGAGAAATTGGTAAAGGGCGTTATAGGCGTCGATGGCTATGGACTTCCCGCTCAGGCTTTTAAGGTCAACCTTCGTTTTGGGCACTAGGTCTCCTAAGTTCACGCCCAAAGCTTTACACGCTACCTAAAATCGTCTTGAATTATTTATCTGTATGAAGGTGGGAAGTTGGTTTTTAACTTTCTTTCTTCTCGGTTAATTCAACTCTTCTTTTCCCTTTAGTGAGCGCCGAGACGTAGACTCTACCTTCAATTTCCATTCTCATCAATGTCTTGTTCAGGTTTCCAAACCCTATGCCCTCGTAACTTTCTTTCAACAAATCGTATAGCTCGGCATCAGTTAAGGGGCCCTTTCTCTCTAGGATTTCCACTATTGCCGTGTAAAGGGGACGAGACTTCCAAGTTTTAATAGACATTTTTCCACTCCTAACAGCATAAGGCTACGCCACAGGTGTTGTAGGCTTCTTTACCTGCCGAACCTGCTTCATGAAGCCTTTATACCATGTCTCCATGTCAGGCAGTATGCTTGGTCCAATTTTTTTAGTGGCTTCCGTAAAATCAGCTAAGCTGGTTTCTTTGGCTTTTATGTCTCTCCGTAAGGCATTCAGCGCAGCTTCTCTGCAAAGCGCTTCAATATCAGCTCCAGAATAACTTTTCGTCATGCTGGCCAGACTAGACAAATTCACATCCTTAACTAAAGGCATGTCCTTCGTATAAATCTTGAAGATTTGCAGCCTGGCCTCTTCGTCTGGCTCTGGGACGTAAATTAGTCGGTCGAACCTTCCAGGTCGAAGAATCGCGGGGTCAACTATGTCAGGTCTGTTTGTGGCTGCTATGACAACCACATTTTCTAAAGTGATGATTCCATCCATCTCTGTTAGGAGTTGGCTGATGACGCGCTCGGTCACGCCGCTGTCGGCGTAGCCCATCCCCCTTCTGGGCACAAGGGAGTCAAACTCGTCGAAGAAAATAACAGACGGGGCAGCCATTCTTCCCTTCCTAAATACCTCCCGAATGGCCTTCTCCGATTCGCCAACCCACTTGGAAAAGACTTCTGGACCTTTTATGGTGATGAAGTTTGCCTCGCTTTCGGTTGCCACCGCTCTCGCCAACAAGGTTTTTCCACATCCTGGGGGCCCATAAAGCAATATGCCTTTTGGCGGTCGTATGCCCATTCTCTTGAAGACTTCGGGATTTTTCAGCGGCCATTCCACGGCTTCTCTAAGTTCTTCTTTCACGTCTTCTAAACCGCCTATTTCTTCCCAACGAACCGCTGGCACCTCTATGTATACTTCTCTCATTGCTGTCGGCGTGACTTCCCTGTAGGCGTTTAAAAAGTCTTCCATTAGAATCTCCATTTTCTCCAGAACGCTGGGCGGGATACGCTCTTCCTCTAGATTTATTTCAGGTAGATATCGCCGTAGGGCTTTCATAGCAGTTTCGCGGGCTAGTGCAGCCAAGTCTGCTCCTGTGTAACCATGCGTCATCTCGGTAAGTTTCTTCAAATCAACGTCCTCAGCCAGCGGCATTCCCCTTGTGTGTATTTGCAGTATTTCATACCGCGCCTGCTTGTCAGGCACCCCTATTTCTATTTCTCGGTCGAACCTTCCCGGTCTTCTCAGAGCCGGGTCGAGGGCGCCGGGCCTGTTCGTTGCACCTACGACAATGAGGCTTCCCCTTCCAGCCAATCCATCCATCAAAGCGAGGAGTTGAGCGACAACTCTCCTCTCCACCTCGCCGGTGACTTCCTCTCTTTTTGGCGCGATGGCGTCAAGCTCGTCAATGAAAATGATGCTAGGCGAGTTTTTCTCAGCTTGCTGAAACATCTCGCGGAGTCTGGCTTCTGACTCGCCGTAAAACTTGCTCATTATTTCTGGACCGTTTATGGAATAGAAGTTGGCTTCTGACTCATTTGCGACCGCTCTCGCCAACAAGGTTTTTCCGCAGCCGGGTGGACCATGTAGCAAAACTCCTTTTGGGGGTTCTATTCCAAGCCTTTGGAAGAGTTCTGGGTGTCGAAGCGGGAGTTCAACCATTTCTCGTATTCGCTGAATCTCCTCGTGGAGTCCCCCTATGTCTTCATAGGTGGTGCGGGGCATACCTTTGGCTTCTGGAACGGGCTCGGTTAAAATCTGCACGTTTGTTCCATGGGTAATCCTTACGATTCCATGGGGGCGTGTTTTGGTCACCGTGAAGGGTATGGCGTGGCCCAACATCATGACGAGGGTTGTGTCCTCTTCCACAAAGGTTCTTTCCATAAGCCTGTTTTTTACAAAGTTGGTGAAGTCTTCGTCTACGTTTAGTCGCATGTCGATTGGAGCCAGAACAATGCTTGTCGCGTCGCTTACTTTCGCTGGACGAATTACCACGTATTCGTTTATTGCCACTCCAGCGTTTTTGCGGGTAAACCCGTCGATTCGTATTATTTCTCGGTTTTGATCCTCAGAGTAGGCTGGCCAAGCTATGGCCGCCGTACTCCTTTTTCCCACGATCTCTATTACATCGCCCGCTGATATTCCTAGCCTTTGCATGGTTTTTTGATCGATTCTGGCAATTCCCCTGTATACATCGCGTTGTCTTGCGTCTTCGACTCTAAGTTGAACCTCACTCACTCTTCTCCACTTTCCTTCCGTCAGTTTCTAAACGTCCACATCTCGAAAGACTAACAATCCTATATAAACTTTAAAGGAGCACTAGATTCTGCGAACCATCATAGCGCGGAGACTCTGGCGCTTCATCATTATTTCTCACTTTCGGTATTGTTTTAAGCATAAGTTAATAATCGAATAGCATTGGCTTTAAAGCAGGTGAGCTATGTATGGGTGGAGTTACGATGGCGGAGATTAGGAAAACTACAGCAACCTCGCTGGGAAGAGCTTTCGGCATTGTTATTGGTATGATATGGACTCAGGTTGTACTTTCCGCTTTTGCAACAGCTGGAATACCACTAACCACTACTGGCGGGACATGATCCCAATGGGGCACATTCGTAGTCACCGCGGCTATAGTGACACTCATCTGCGTGATCGCCATAGTTTTCATAGGAAGATGGGGCGGAAAAAAGTAGCGCATGCATAATACCAACGCGAAAAATAGCCATATAAAAATCAACAAGCAAGGAAGTGAAGACGTCCGCCGCAAAATCCCTTTTTCCTGATCTATTTGGATTCTAATAACAGAAGAATGTTAAAAACAGTATTTTTTCCGAAAACCGCAACTGCTCAGCATCAGGGTTCGCCGCGGGCGGCCACCTGTAGGCTGAAGGTACTTGGTTACAACTTTTCAAGCCTCATAGACGTCATTTAGCATAACCGCCCCCATAGAAGCTAATACTTTAGTATACCTTGGTTTAGACAATAGCAGGTTTCGTCACAGTGTCTCTTTTCGCATTTTCTTTTCCAAAGCGTCTACTCCTCTCCTCAGGCTTTCAACTTCGCCTTCTAGGGCGTTAATTCTTGCTGCACTCATTTTGCCGAGCATCCTAGGCATAACCTTGATGTCCATTTTTGATTTAAACTCGGATTCGGAGATTTTTCCGTCGGAGAAATCTAGCCATAGCCTGAAGGCTTTTTTCTCGTCTCCGGTTAGCGACTCGGCAAACTTCTTGGTCCACCTCTCTCTGATACTCATTGTTGCCGTTCCTCCAAGATGTATGAAAGAAGTATTCTTAGCTGTGGCCATACTACGGCTTTGTCTGCGGATTCGATGAATCTTTTTAGGCTTTGTCTTGTTAATCCAGCTTCTTCATATTCCTTGGCTTGTAAGGCCATTTCGAGCTTTTCGAGTTGTCGCACGGCTTTTGCCTCTCTGGTCTTGCCTTCTTGGTATTCGTTCCAGTCCGTCATGCATTTTTCCCTTTGTTCTTTCGGTAGGAGACTTAGTATCTGGTTCATGGCAACGTTTTCCTCCTCTTTGCTTCCAATGGTCTTTCTTGACGGTGTCAAGTCTCCTAGAATCGCTTCGGGAAGGTCGTGGACGAGTGCCATCCTTAGCAACTTCAACTCGTCTAGATCTTCCAGATCAGAGCATATCATGCAGAGAACGGATGTTCTGAAAGTGTGATCAGCAACAGACTCGGGTTTTTGTATGCCTACCTCGACCCAACCCGATCTTGGAGTTCTTTTCAATCTACCAGTCGTCTCAAAGAATTTGACGAGGTCGCGGAGATTGGAGTTTGTCATTCTTTCCAATGTGGAATCACCCTGTGCTCAACTAAGGTTGGCAATGCAAGTTAATTTTTGCGAAAGTAGGTTGCTGGTTCCTTACGGTGAAAAGAAAATGGCGGGTTTTAGGATATCTTGTAGACGGTGTCGTTTTCTCTAACGCGGTCGTCCACTTTCATTCCAATGCTTTGACCAGCCTCTGCTCGTGTGACCTTTTCGTGTTCTATCTCCATGGACTTTACCGTTTGTTCAAGGTTTGTGGTGGGTCCTTTGATGAGGATTCGGTCGCCAACCGAAATTGAAGCCCTCAGTTCTATGACTGCCACGCTTATCTTTGTGAAAAAGTGTGTTACTTTTCCAACTTCTTGAAGCTCTTCACCCAATGTTTTCACCTTAACTCGTGCGGTTATAATTAAAGCGAGTTGCTACTAAATATAATTTATCAAGGTTTCAGTTAATAAATTGCGGACCCTTGCATCACCCATCGCCTTAACAAATTTTTTATTAAATGCCGATATCTCTACTAGGTTAGAGGTGTTACTATGAAATTGAAGAGTAGGGATTTTAAAGAAAACGGTAACATTCCTTCCGAATTTACATGCGATGGAAGGGACATTTCTCCTCAACTTTCGTGGGAGGACGCGCCCGCTGAGACAAAGAGTTTTGCCCTGAGCGTCACAGATCCGGACGCGCCTGGAGGAACGTGGATTCACTGGCTTGTCTATGACATTTCTAAGGATGTGCAAAGTATTGATCGGGGAAGTCTGCCCGAAGGGGCTAAACAAGCTGAAAACGACTGGGGTAGGAGAGAATACGGGGGACCATGCCCTCCTTCAGGAACCCACAGATACATCTTCACCCTTTACGCCCTTGACACCGACCACTTGGAAGGCATTAGCAAACGTAACTTCTTTAATGAAGTGGAAAAACATACCCTTGAAAAAGCAGTTTTGAAAGGGTTGTATAAGAGGAAATGAAAAAGGTTCTAGGCCCTGAACTGAGCAAACTCATTCTGAGAACCGTGGAAGTTTACAACCAGTATAGAAGCCCAGAAGCGACGGCGAAACTTCTTAAGCTCGAGGAAGAAGGCTTCACAATCGAGTTTGAGGGGCTTTCTGTCAAAGTTGCGGTGTTCAAGACTATTTTGAAGACTTTGTCTACGAATTGAAAGGTCTTAACAATAACATTGAAGCGGAAATACAAAAAATAGAACAGACCAGCCCACGAATTTCAAGGTCCATTTTCTGGTTAAGGGCGGTTTTTCAAGTGGCAAGCCCGATGAGAAAAGGCTTTTTCAAGAGTTTCTTCGAGAAAAAGGATTATCGGTTGAGGACTATATGGCGTCTAACCCTTGTACAAAAGACGTGATAAAGTTTCATTTCCAAACATGGTTGTTTGAAAGGAAATCGAGAAGAAGTAAACAAATTTCATAAAAGAACATGGTGCGGGGGGTGGGATTCGAACCCTCCTCACCATGGTGATGTCACCCGCGATCCCTCTTTTTTCCTATATTTCTGGGTGGCGACCTGCATAAGCCGATATCGGGAAAATATAACAACGTTATAGACTATTCGTAAACGATTTCTCTCTTATCAACGTCCCAAAGGATTATCGACTTATCTGGTATCTCTTCACAATCGGGGCAACGATTAAAGCGCTTGTAACCCATTTGCCTGCACTCTTCACAAATTGAGCAAATGATTCTGTACTCTCTTCCGACATATGTACTCCGCTTACCTTTAAGACCCGCGGTTAACGTTTTAGACTCAGAATACGGCGCACGTGATAAGTCTCTTACCTTTGACTCGATCCTGTTCTTGAGCGCTTCATCTCTTTTAGTGAGTTTTTCTAGGCTACGCTTGAAATGCGTCTTTATGCGAACAGCATACATTAAACCACTTTTTCGAAAGTCAATGTAGGTTTCTTATCTTCCATGGCTTCCATTAACGATTTGAAGGCCTTAGTGTCAAAATAGATTTCTAGCGTTGCTATCTCTTCCGGTGTCAAGTTAAAAACTTTCCTTGCCTTCCTTTCATCTAATGCATATAGTAAGGGAGTTCTTTCTTTCACGTCACAGATCGTGCGCCCTTTAATGTAAGGGTGAGACATGCTGTAAACCATATTTAAAAGTTCTTTTAGTGGCATTCTAATGTATTCTTCAACTGTCCGGTCAATTCTTCGGATAAAAACCTCATTTCTGCTGAAAAGATCTTTGAAGTCATCCAAGATTGCTTTCCCCATCTCAGTGGGCGATAAAGTTCGTCCTTCAACAATCCCCGAAGTTATGAGCCAAGGTAGGTCTTGCCTTAGAAGCTGATCACTGTAAGGTCCGTAGGTTAATTTTATGTAACTGTAATTGAACCCTTTTTCTCGGTTGGATATCATTGCCCACTCCGAAAGAAAGACTAGCTTCTCAATTTTTGTAACCCCAAGAGAAGAATCAATTTCACTTGCCTTGCTAAGAAGATGTAATAATAAAAGGCGATCCACAAGTTTTTCCTTTGGAGATCTGGTCATTTTCAACATTGAAAATGTAATAACTCATATATAAATTAGTGATACACCGCGCGCATGCTTGGTTCGAATACGTGATTCCAACGGTGGATGATGAACTGAAAGAATGGAGGAAAAAGAAAACCCAAAAAGTGCGGGGGGTGGGATTCGAACCCACGAACCCCTACGGGACAGCCGCCTATACCCAAGGAGCAAACGTAAAATGGCTCCTTACAGGGCTGCGCCTTTGACCTGGCTTGGCAACCCCCGCCCTCCAAACCAGCAGAATAAACTAACCAGTAAGCCCCAAATTAAACCTTATCCAGCTATATCTACTCTCATCTTCAAATTATTCTAAAGTCTTCCTTTAGGGTCGCCAAAACCACGTGCGTGTTGGTCCTCTCTACATAGGGTAAGGCAAGCAGATACTTCGTGAAGTTGCTCAATTCCTCTCTGTTTTTGAACTTTGCAATAACCATCGCGTCAGTCAAACCGGTTACATTGTAAACGCAACAAACCTTGGGCACCTTCGCAATCTCTTTCGCCAATTCAAAAAGCCTACCCTTAGAAATCGTTATCTCAATCACCACAGTCAACTCGTAACCAAGCTTTTCGTGATCTACAACTGCAGAGTACTCCTTTATTATCCCCTCCTGCTCCATCTTTCTCATCCTCGAAAGAACGGTTCCCACAGAAATACCAGTCTTTCTTGCGATTTGTCTAGATGAAAGCCTAGCATCTGAAAGCAGTATCCTAAGGATTTTAATATCCGTTTCATCTAACCCCATAACTCCTCCATTCCTCCTGCACATTTATTTGATTTTAACAGTGATTTATTTACATTCGCATAACATAACATAAACAATATTTATGTTTTACACCGAAGTGGAGGCTATAACTAAACAAAACAGTCCACCTACTCTTTCAAAAACATAAAATTCCTCAGACTCCATATTTCTTGGCGTGTCACACTTGAAAACGTCTAAAGGATATCCTCGCTTCGTCACACCCAACTTCGAGCCCTTTGACCCAGTGGAGTTGGCCAAGGAAACGAAAAGGATAGTCACTAGGACTGGACCCAGAGGGCTGGAGCGCAAGTACGAAGATTTCTACGCAACCGGCGTCTACGGTGGCATAGCAACCGGATACTGCGTCGGATGCTGTTTTCGCTGCGTCTTCTGCTGGGTTAGTTGGGCTCGCGACTTCCCAGAAAAATTTGGTCAGCTCCACTCACCTGAGAAGGCTTTCAGTCGGCTAAGAGAAGCCGCCCACAAATACAAAGTCAATAAATTGCGCATTTCAGGGGCCGAGCCTGCCTTGGGCAAGAGTCATCTTCTCAGTTTGTTAGAATACGTGGAGGAGTCCGAGTTTCCCATCTTCATTCTAGAAACCAACGGAATCCTTTTTGGCGTTGACAAGGACTACGTTAAGAAGATGGCAAAGTTCACGAAGCCGCACATAAGAATCTCTTTAAAAGCTGGAACTCCTGAAGACTTCACAAAGAAAACGGGCGCCAAACCAGAAGCCTTCGAGATTCCCTTTCAAGCCATCAGAAACTTGCTAGATCACAACGTAAGCTTTCACGTCGCTTCCATGAGCGCAGACCCCCGCATAATGACCCCGGACGAGCGAACAAATTTAATGAAAAAATTGGCGGAGATCGATCCCCGTTTGTTGTCAAGCCTCGAAGAAGAGGTAATGGACGGTTACAACACAACCCTTGCCAGGTTAAAGTTAGCGGGGTTAGAGGTGAAATGGCCCCTAAAGCAAGTTTACACACCAGTCAAGGAACTGTTAAAGAAGGGTAAGCGTAGCTCTGGCGCCTCCTAGTTCCTATTTCGACTACTCGTAAATGACGGTAGAAGACGATGCGAAGCCAAATGGAAGACCGTCCGCGCGGCGACACGATTCCCCCCCAGAATATACTTAAGCGGTTTAAGCGAGGTTTTGTTAAACTTTAACGTAGTGAATCGCTCGTGTGAGTTGTTACTTACAACAAAGTTGTTCAACACGTATAATAACAAAAGTGAACAATGAAACGGTGTGGGACAAAATGTCCATGATGATGAAGCTTGCGAGAGAAGACGTTGACAGCCTTGAGAAACGCGAAAAATACACGGTTAGCGTTGTAGGATGTGGACGGACGTGCTTGCAGACTGCCTGCCTTTTTGCTGAAGCAGGCTTCAAAGTCATCGGCGTTGACATGGATCAACGCATCGTCAACTTAATGAAAACCGGTAAGTCTCCCTTCACCGAGCCTCAGCTCGATGCGCTCATAAAAAAACACATGAGGGAGGGACGCTTCACGGCTACAACCGACGCTAGAAATTCCGCTTCGATAAGCGACATCATCATATTTATGGTTCCAACACCTGTCGACCGAAGGAAAAAGCCCGACTATTCATATGTTGAAAAGGCATGTAGGGAGGTGGGCATGGGCATGCGTTCTGGATCCTTGATTATTTTTCAAAGCACTGTGGGTCCAGGAGTAACTGAAAACTTGGTTAAGGAGGCGCTTGAGAACGCGTCAGGTTTAAAGGCTGGAATAGACTTTGGCTTAGCCTATTGCCAGATCCGCACGGCTTCAGAACAAGTCTTAGAAGATGTAGCCACTCATGCAAGAGTTGTTGGTGCGATCAACCAGCAGAGTTTGAAGGTTGCCTGCCTCGTTTTAGGAACGATTACAAAGGGAGAAATAGTTACAGTGAGAAACATAAGGACGGCAGAAGCCGTCAAGTTGTTCGAGAATGCACATCTAGACGTTAACGTCGCCTTGGCGAATGAGTTTGCCCACTTTTGTGAAAAAACTGGAATAGACTTTGTTGAAGCGTGGAACGCGTCTAACATTCAAGTTCACTGTTATCTACAGGTTCCTAGAATTGCTGTTGGAGAGCACGTCTCGAAAGATCCGTATTTTCTTGTTTCGGAAGCTGAAGAAGTGAATGCAAAACTTCGAATGATAACGCTAGCAAGGAAAATAAATGACGGAATGCTAACTCACACGATTCATTTGGCGAGAGACGCTTTACGTTCCTGCGGAAAAACCTTAAGGAGAGCAAAAATCTCGGTTCTCGGTGTTTCTTCTAGCCCAAACGTGAAGGAGTCACGTGGTTCCCCGACGAAGAAGCTTGTGAGCACGTTAAGGAAGAAAGGCGCATCAGTTCAGGTTTACGATCCCCTTTACACCCATAAAGAGCTGCTGAAAATGGGGTATCTTGCTAAGACAACATTAACAAAGACCATTGAAGGAACAGACTGCATAGTCATCGCAGTAGGGCACGATCGATTCAGAAGGTTAAAACTAGGGAGAATCAATATTTTTGTTAAAAAGCCCGCCGCGATAGTGGACATGGGGCACGTTATTGACCCGGACAAAGCAGAAAAAGAGGGATTCGTGTACCGTGGTGTTGGTCGGGGCGTTTGGACCAAATGAAAAACAGGTTGAAACGCTGAGAAACCGCTATAGATAATTATATAAAGGCAGGATTTTGATCAACTTGTAACGAGGTAGTGCTTAGTTACTTTGGATGATGCTGAGCAAAAAATTGAGGCGTAAATAATGCCCACTTTACCAATTCCCCCCCTCGAAATGGGTGAAGTAGTTCTTTCCGCGGGTGTTCTCGCGGTGAGTTTTTTTATAACTTTGTTTCTTACGCAAAAATGGATTAGATCAGCAAAGTCCGCAAAACTTCTCGGTAAAGACTTGAACAAATACGAAAAACCCCTCGTTCCGGAGGCGGGAGGAATTGCTGTTGCCCTTGCTGTCTGTTTTTCGTTGCAGATTTACATCTTCCTAAAGACTTTCCGCCTTCTTGGGACACCAGAAACACACATTATTGATGCCTTTGCTATTTCTGCCACCGTCTTGTTAGCTGGCTTTATAGGGTTTACCGATGATATTCTAGGATGGAAACGAGGATTAACTCAGTTTAAAAAGGTTTTACTGACCATCCCTATCGCTCTTCCTTTAATAGTGATAAACGCGCCCCACACAATAATGACTCTCCCCGATCCTATTGGGCAATTTAATTTTGGTCCAGTTTATCCCTTACTGCTGGTTCCGATTGGCGTAATTGGAGCTACAAACGGATTTAACCTCCTTGCGGGCTATAATGGACTTGAGGCGGGCATGGGATTGATAATCTTTACAACTTTTGGCGTCGCGGGCTTGATTGTTGGGGAATACTGGATTTCGTTGATAGCCTTTATCGTTTCGGCAAGTTTGCTGGCGTTTCTGTATTTTAATTGGTATCCTGCAAAGGTTTTTCCGGGAGATTCCCTTACTTATTCAATTGGCTCATTAATTGCCGCAATCGCCATTCTTGGAAATATGGAAAGACTTGCAGTGTGGCTTTTCTTCCTTTACTTCATCGAAGGCCTGTTATATTTTAGAGCCAGAGCCCTCGATAAGGCAGGTGATGTCCAAGCCTTCGGTATCCCTAATGAGGATGGTTCCCTAGAAATGCCTTATGAAAAAATCTGCGATACAACACACTTCGCAATATGGTTCTTGAAAAAAGTGAAGAAGAAAGTTTACGAGAGGGATGTTGTGCGCTTTCTGCTTTTTGTTCAATTCTTGATTGCGTTTTCCGGAATGGTATTGCTAATTATGATGTAAAAGTGAAGCCCTAAACACGAGAAACTGAGAGTTAGGCTAGCCTTTCTTCTTTCCGATTTCCTCTTTGATGTTGAAGGGTTTGCCTTCCGAAAGTATTTTCTTAGGAAATTTTTTCTTCCATTTCCGTAAGAAGGGCATCTCGTCTTTTTCTTCCCGTAGTTCGTCGGGTAACATTTCAGGGATTTCGTCTCGAATGGGATACCAACGCAAACACTTTGGACATATGATCACGCCTTCCACGATTTCTTCCTTTTCCTCAAAAACGTGTAGTTCAAGAGGATAATATTTGTCGATGGGACAAGCCAAAATTTCCATCAATTTTTTCTTGATGCCCAATCCCTCCTGTTGATCGTATTATTAAACTGGAAAGCTATAAAAGATTTGTCAGAACGGCACTGTTAACTTATTTGTGGTGGTTGGCGCGTATTTTGTTCCGCAACTGGGACGGTTGACCGCAACCTGCAGAAAGAATGTTGAGGGTATATATACTTGTCCTATAGGGGGTCTATCTACACAGGGGGCATGCACCGCAAGTCCCGATTTCTATGTTGGAACTATAAATAGAGGGGGGCTATATAGCCTCGACACACAAAAGCCCCATACTGCCACAAACCCCTCTTCTGTTTCACCAGCCAAGTTTACAAAACTCCTCCACCACAAATTATTTAACAGCGCCTGTCGGAACCTCACTGCTGGACCGCTTTCGTTCTCTTTCATCAATCAAACATAAGTACCCTTTACCTCTATATCAAGGACCACTTGATACCAGTTGGGTCCAGTCACCCTCACAATCCGTCCGAACGGCACATAAAAGTCAACACCCAACATCTGTAATTTTTTAGATACCTTCGACTCAATTTTTTCAACGGGATTTTCATTCTTTTTAGCGTGTTCGAAGTCGTAGTAGTGTATCCACCCTCCAGTTTGCTTAAGCGACTGTACAGCGCAGTCAAGGTATTCATAGGCTCTTTCAGGTAGCGGCATAATAATTCGATCCGCAATTTTTCGCAACCTTTCCTCCACAACTTTCTTCGCGTCACCTTGGATTGGAACGACTCGTCCTTCAACTTTGTTAAGCTTGACATTCTCTTGCATACAGCGAACGGCAATAGGGTTGACATCTATGGAATAGATTTTCTTGGCTTCAGAATGCCTTGCAATAACTATGGAGTAACAGCCGACGCCGGCAAACATGTTAACAACTACTTCGCCTGGTTGAACATGCTGAGCAATCCGGATTCTCTCATACGACAGTCTCGGCGAAAAATAGCACTTTTCTAGGTCAACCTTAAAGAGGCAACCGTGCTCCTTATGAACAGTTTCAGTTTTCCTTTCACCCGCAACCCATTCAAGCTCCCGTAAACGAAAATCACCAGAAACTGGACTAACTTGACGCCACACAGCCTTGACACGCTTATGAGCCTGCATGATAGCTTCGGCGATTATCCCATCTCGTTGCTCAAGGGACTCTGGAACCCGTATAACGGCGATGTCGCCAACGATGTCATAAGATTTGTAGAGAAGCTTAAGCTCCCAAGGTTCAAGCTTGCCTGCAAGAAGAGACTTCAGGTCTTTTCTCATCGCATGCCCCCAATGAAAAGCTACTCGTATAGAAGAAGTAAGCCGGTGAGGCTTTCACTTTCAGTAATGCCTTCTGAACTAGAGACGCTCATAGAATCGTATCTCTTATAGCTACATCCTTCACCGTGGCGTAAATATTAAGCAAATGCTTGTACCACTCAACTGTTTTTGTCTTTATTGAGTCAGTGACCCTGCCGCTTTCCAACGCCTCATAGATTTCTAGCGCTCCTTCCTTCGGAGTGTAATCCGGTTTAAATCCCAGAGTTTTGTTGATTTTATCGAATTTTACTCTATAAGACCTTTTGTCAGAGCTTCCGTACCATTCGATTTTAAGGGTAATGGGGAGGGCTTCTCCTATAATTTGAGCCAAGGGTAGTATCTGGTAGTTTTGGTTGTTTGACCCAGTGTTGAATGTTTCTCCATTGACCTTATCCTCGGAACTTTCCATGACCAGCAAAAATGCCTTTGACGTGTCTTTGACATGTATAAAGGGTCTCCACTGCTCTCCGTTTCTCATAACTGGAATTTTTTTATTCTTGAAAAGCCCTAGCACCATTCCATTTATTGCCAAATCAAACCTCATCCTCGGGGACAACCCGTAGACGGTGGCTTGTCTTAAAACGGTTACAGTGAAGCTCGAACCGGAGAATTGTAGCACATCTTTTTCAGCCATCAGGTTACTTTTTGCGTATGCTGTAATTGGATTGGTAGGCGACTTCTCATCTAAAATCACGTCTTGGAAGCCATAAACGCTACAGGAGGAGGCTAGAATGTACCTTTTAACACCATACTCCTTGCTCAGTTTGGCAACCCTCACCCTTCCAAGGTAGTTTATATCAAAAGTTTTTGCCGGATCCAGCTCTCCGCTGGGATCGTTGGAAAGGGCGGCAAGGTCCACTACCACGTCTATATCTTTTAATATCTTCGGGTTAAACCATCGGATGTCATCTTTTATTAGCTCTAAGTTCGGGTTAGAAATTACATCATTCAGCGTTTCTTTGCCAAAGAAGAACCTGTCCAAACATTTGACTTCGTATCCTTTATCCAGAAGCATAGGTATCAAAACTGAACCTATATAGCCAGCTCCGCCCGTTACTAAAACTTGCATCCTTTTAGTCTCCCTATTTATGCGGAGGTTTTTCCCAATCGTACGGAGATCCTGTCTTAGGGTCTATTATTGCTGGATCGTTCCATAGCTTTCTCTCCTCGTCCGGGTTGTCATAGCTGTATAGCCTTGTGACGAAGTACAGCGTTAACGAAGGTTCATTACCCAAAGTTTTTGTTCCATGATAATAATGGCCAGGTATCCTAACCACCTGCAACTTATGCTCACTTGCCACTATCTCATCCATCTTCTTAATTTTTTCGTCGTAAGCGCAGATCTTCATAGCTCCTTTTAGCACTATAAAATAGTCTATCTGTCCTCTTAGATGCCTGTGCCACGCCCTTATTACCCCAGGATAGCTATATGAGAGGTTTGCCTGAACTATCCATTCATCTCCAAGCAGGTCTTTCCAGTCTCGGCGTAACAACTCGGTGAAGAAACCTCTTTCGTCTGGAAACTTTTTCAATTCGTATACTTTTACTCCATCCAACATGACAACTTTCCCGTATCCCGTATCGCCTTCAAAAACATTTAAACATTTTTAAAAGCAAATCCTAATGGACTATATCTTGGTGACCAGTTTGAAGTTGCTGGTTGTTGGAGGAAGCGGGCTCTTAGGCTACAAAGTTGCCGAGTTGGCTGTAGGAGAGTTTGAGACGTTCGCTACCTACAATTTCCGTTCGGTAGAGCTTCAGGGCTGTAATTTTTTTAAGTTAAATAAATGCGACAGAAGTGCCACACAGGCTCTCATAAAGAAGATTAAACCTGATGTCGTGATCGACACCGCAGCACTTCATAACGTAGATTACTGCGAGACCCACCATGATGAAGCTTGGAAGGTCAACGTTGAGGGAACAAGAAACGTAGCTGACGCTTGCAAGGAAACCAGCGCCAAAATGATTTTTGTATCCACAGATTACGTGTTTGACGGGAAAAAAGGCTTTTACAACGAGAAGGATGCCCCAAATCCGCTTCATTTCTACGCAAAAACGAAGCTTGAAGGAGAGAAGGTTGTTAGAGAGGCTGGAATCGACTACGCTATTGTACGGCCAAGCGTGATCTATGGATGGAATCCGAGCGAGTTAGCTGGCTTGCGGTCAAGCTCAGGAAAGTCCATGAACTTCGCAATATGGATCCTAAACGAGCTAAGGAAGAGAAAAGAAATCAAAATAGTTACCGACCAGTATAGTTCACCCACTCTGGCAGACAATCTTGCAGAGGCTTTGTTGGCACTTTCAAAATCACAAAGGAAAGGGGTTTACCATACGGCTGGCAAAATATGCATAGATAGGTTTAATTTCGCTAAAAAAATCGCTGAAATCTTCGATTTAAATGGCGGCCTCATCAAGCCGGTGACAAGCGATGTATTCAAGCAGGTTGCTGAGAGACCGAAGCGATGTTGTTTGGATGTGAGTAAGGCGGAAAGAGAGTTAGAAGTGAAGTTTCTAACGGTGGAAGAAGGTTTAATGAAAATGAAAGCGAAAATGGAACATTAAGGACTTACGAAGGCATATATTACATTTACATGTAAGTATTATGGAGACCCAAAACTAAACCGTTCAAGGTGAACAGTTTGAAGGGTATTATTCTACATGGAGGCCACGGCACTAGGCTTAGACCTTTAACGCACACTGGTCCCAAACAGCTAATACCAGTCGCAAACAAACCTATCTCTCAATACGTGCTAGAGAGTTTACGCGAATCTGGCATTCGTGACATAACGATTGTTCTGGGAGATATCCACCCTGACAAGGTGAAGGAATATTATGGAGATGGAAGCAACTTCGGCGTCAAAGTAACCTACATTCACCAAAGTGAGCCAAAGGGAATAGCCCACGCGGTTGGACTGTGCAGAGAGTTTGTGGGCGACGAACCCTTCGTCGTCCACCTTGGAGACGATTTGCTGAAGGGCGGTGTAAAAAAATTTGTGGAGGAGTTTGATAATTCTACGTACGACGGGATGGTTCTCCTATGCGAGGTTAAGGACCCGCAGCGATTTGGGGTGGCTGAAATCGATGAAAGTGGGAGACTCGTAAGACTGGTTGAAAAGCCAAAGGAGCCACCCAGCAACTACGCCCTCAGCGGTATATACTTCTTCAGACCAGTAATTTTCAACATGATCAAACAATTAAAACCGTCTTGGAGAGGAGAGTTAGAAATCACAGAAGCCATACAACTTCTGCTCGACAGTGGACATCGTGTTAGTTATAGGCTTGTTAAGGGATGGTGGAAGGATACAGGGGCCCCTGAAGATATACTTGAATCGAATAGGCTGGTTCTGGATGAAATGACACCAAAAATTGAAGGAAACGTAGAGGAAGGAGCGACATTACAGGGGAGAATTTCGATAGGAAAGGGAAGTAAAATAAAAAGCGGAGCCGTCATTAGGGGACCAGCCACCATCGGAGAAAAGACCACCAT
>LIHK01000043.1 GCA_001399795.1 Candidatus Bathyarchaeota archaeon BA2
TATGTTTCATTATGATGATGAGGATTTGAAACACATGAAATAGTGATTAAGGATCAACATCGGTGTATGGCTAATGAATTTTGGGCGGGAAAACGGGACTTCTTCAGAATAGCACACGAATATCTTTTCATTTTTAAGAAATAATTCGGATCCTAAGTTCTCCACACTACCTCGTTATGACTTCCTCGTCTTTTTTATGCCGTCCTATTTGGGTTCTAATAGGGTGAAATGTTGAAAACAGGTTTTTCTCGGAAATCTGTTGCGCTGGAATGGGGATAGAAGCCGCAAAGCGTGGAAAGAATGTTGAAAGTATATATACGAGGGGCTATATAGTCTCGATCTATACTTGACTGCTTAGGCAGGAACAAAAACGGCGACAGCCACAACGGTTGTCCACAAACAGCCCTTGTCTCCAGTCGCAGACTGCGTAATATTAGAAGCCCTAATAATCAGCCCACTAGCCCTAAACAACCGCTTCCCCTCATCCCAAGCGGTCTCAGAATCAAAGGTTTATATCGTGACACAATATGTAAGCTTTAAGATGATGATGTTGGAAGTTGTTGAGGTTGCGGATAAGTATCGCATCACTATCACTCGAGCCGTTAGAGAAGTGGTGCCTCTAAGGGTTGGACAAAAGGTGGCGGTCATCCCCTTCGGAGAAAGAATCCTTGTTCAGCCATTATCAGAAAAACCTAAGGAGAAACTGGCCCAACTAACAAAAGGCGTAATTTTCGACAAAGAAGCACGCAGAAAGGCATCTAAACTCTTAATCTCTTAAGCTGAATGAGAATCGTGAAATCTTATTGTTTTGGTAGCTCCCAAAAAGATAAAATGAGTTATGGGGTTTTTCCAATCTTTCTATTCACGTATCTTATTGCCTCATCAACGTCCTTCAGGCATTTATCAACTTCAGGAAATATTTCGCCTCCGTAGTAGGCATAAGAATGAAGATACAGAAATGCTTCATCCCCGATTTTAGCGAGCTTTCTTTCTCTAAGTTTGTCCAAAGCCCTTCTCCGCTCAGCATGTGAACCGGGTTCTGGAAAACCTTTTTTCTGCACCAGTGCTGAAACAGCTTCAGTGTAAGCATGAAAAACCTTCTCGCAACCCTCCCTCATCAACATCGAACTACCAGAACGACGACCCTTATCATAATGCTCAACACCAGCCTCAAAAAACTCCCCAGCACTCTTCAAATGCTCCCTAACACCAGCCAAAACAACACACCCAATCATATTAAATAGTCAACACAAACCCTTAAACATTTATGCGCGCGCAAATTGGAACGTAAGTTTATCATAAAGACTCTTTTGAAGAAAAACCCTTCCATCTTTCTTGCCTTTTACTTATCTAAGAAAGCTCTTCATGTTAGAATTAGAACGTCTCTGCACTTAAAACATTTAAACCAATTAGCGGATATTGAGTGCCATGACATTTGATAATGCCATGTCGCAGATGACGGCAAATAGTGAGAGAACACACTTCATAAGGCGAATTTATAGCAACATTAGTGTTCTGAAGAAATCATTGCCCACCAATTGCGATAGATGTTTTGCACAATATCAATTTACAAGACTGGAGAACCTTTCCATGAAGACCTGTCTCCCTCCCATTGGCAGCTTCGAGGAAGGACAAGTTCTCTTCGTTGGAACAAATCCAAGATGTGACCCATCTAAAAACGATGAGATATTTTATCGTTATGCCCTCCGCAGTTTTGATAATTTCCTGCAATTTTCAAAAGATGGGAAGTATAAAGACCTAATGGGCAATGAAAGATTTCTGTTCGATGACCCTCATTACAATATACATCAGGCATGTCTAGCAACAATTAGTGGCTCATGGAAGTTAGGTGACAGAAGTAGTGTCGCTGAATTATTCATGTGTGGCAGTAAAGACGCCAATGTTTTCTATATGGGCTATAATCTCTATAAGAAGTATGACTTAGCTCTATACATTTGTGCTCAAGAATACTTGAATAGATACATTAAGCTCGTTAAGCCTAAAATTATTGTTAGTTATGGGTGGGTAGCTATGCAATGGTTTCAAGTCAAATTTGCAGAAGAACTAAGAGAAAATATGAGTTCCTTGTATAATGGAGTTCCAAGGAAATATGAAGGGCATTCTACAAGAGATACCATTGAAAAGTTACATGGTCGTTTTTCACAAATAACATTTAAAGGAGAACATGAATCGACGCTAATATTATCACTTCATCCTAACGCAAGGAATTTTAAATTCAAGCAAGAAGAACTCCTAAAGACATTTCACTTTGTGGCTAGAAGTGTTGGGTTTTAACTATTAGCCGCGCATCAACTAATCCCGAATAGTGACTTTTAAATGCTGAATAAAAAGCTTACTTACATAAATAAAATTTGAACAGAAAAAGGAAAACTGTACTAGAGTTTAAAGGGTGATACCTTGAAGAATCTGGAGTTTGGAGACGTTATGAAGAGACTGGAGCGCATAACACCTGAAAGGCAACGTATAGCAAAAATATTCAAGACCTATGTGGAGAAAGCGGTGGATGAGTTGGACGTGGCTACATTGTCGATTTGCAGGGAAACTTTTACGACACACCTATACGCATAACCATCGAAATTTCGCTATAGAAATCAAGCTTTCTTCCACAAGTTAGGGCTTTCTTTCAGCTAGCGCGCATTAAACAACTGCTTCCTCCCATCCAAGCAGTCTCAGGGTCAAAGGGTATCCCATAATCCAAATAGGATTTAATCAGTGTGGTAGTTTTCGGCTGGCTTTTCTTATAGCGATTTTGGGAGGAGCTGTGTCATAAATGTTATAGGCGTTTAGGGCCGGTAGATTTTATACTCAGCCTTGTAGTAGGAGATTCAGATGCCCCACTCATTTATGAGTGAAGTTTTGAAGGCTTTCAGGAAGCAGATAAGATTTACTGATCATGCTTTCCATGCCATGTATTCTGCGGAGCGGATGGTCACGGTAGATGAGGTCATAGAGGCTTTACTGGCTGGCGACGTTGTTGAAGACTATGCAGATGATCCTCGTGGCCATAGCTGTCTTGTGCTGGGTTACACCAGAGCGAGGAGGCCTGTTCACGTCGTGTGTGCCCCAAAGGATGAGTTTCTGGCTGTGATAACGGCCTACGAGCCAAGCTTAAATAAGTGGGTGCCCGATTTTAAGGCTAGGAGGAAGGCTTAGATGGCTAAATGCCACTTCTGCGGCGGGGAAATCGTGAAGGGCAAAAAAACTTTCACCATCACCCGGGGAGACTACCACGTTATCATCCGGGATATCCAAACCGATGTATGTTCTCAGTGTGAAGAGGCTTACTACGACCCTCAACAGGGAAAGGCAATTGAGGAAATCCTAAAAACGTTGGATGACCAAGTGAAGAGACTTCAGACACCCATCCCATCCACGAAATCATGATCTTCAAGACCAACCTATGGTTGGTTGGCTTTTCTTGGGATGGTTATGGTAGTTATGTTTTCTTTTGTGTGGCGCATTGCATGTTTAGGGGTTCGGAACGGTCTAGTTTCATGTTAGAAGCTCACCAGTCAGTTTTCTCGGAAAATCTGCCATGTGATGGAAGCCGCAAGGCATCGAAAGAATGTTGATGGTATATATACTGGTCTAGATAGGGGGTCTATCTACAGATAGCCTATCTGCACCACTAGACTGTTTAAGTGGGCACAAAAACTGCGACAGCCACAACGGTTGTCCACAAACCGCCCTTGTCTCCCGGCTAACTTTCCATAAATTCTAAAAGAGTTTTAGGAGCTTTTGAAGGCAACAACTCATCTTCCGCCACGCCAAACATGGATAAAATTCGGGATGCGGCCGGTACCACCTGTTTCGACATGTAATATTCAATATCCACCTCGTCATACGAAGCTAAAACATGGGGCTTTACTTTTTCGTACAGTCGGCCAGGACCAGCAACAATGACGTAACCAATTTTGTCGCCTAGGGATAGGTCCCAGCCTTCCTTCATTAGCATCCTAGCAGCTTCAACGTGTGGAGCTCTAACAGCGTATTCTTCGATACGTTTGGTCAAGGTTTTCCATACGACAAGATCTTTGTAGGGCACCCTTTTTTGTCGCAAATCAGAAATATACTGATGCACAAATTTCACAGCTTTTTCAGGCTTTTGCTCCTTAAGTATTATTTCCAGAACCTTTTCCTGCACTTTTTTAGCGACCTCCGCCCAGTCTCCCCTCACCACCTCTAAACCTACTATTTCCAGTCGACCATCCGGCAAAAGTCCACAATACCGTTTTTTAGCCTCGGTAAACAACACACGAACATAGATTTTGTCAGGCTTTATCTCTAGTCCAAGTTTCTTGCCGATTTCCGAAGAAATCTTTTTGATTTTCTCGGAGTCGTGCTTTACGAAAATGCTGTCTGTGTCGCCGTAAACGACTTCTAATCCAGTTTTCTTTGACAGTTCTATAGTGTCCAGAATGGTGCGTCGACCCCAAGCCGCTGTGGCTTCCGCAACTGGCTTGACGTACCATCGAGCTCCCACCCAACCCGTATAACCGTATGAAGCATTGGTGATTACCTTTACAGCCTTCTGGCGAGCGTCCAAAACCCGGTATCCCATACTTCCAATAGAAAGTTTTTCGAGTTCAGATCTGATTTCATCTCGAACACTTATGAGGTCGGACAGAACCTTCTTGTAGAAACCTGGCGGCTCACTTCGGAATATATGGTTTACTTCTGGAGCTACATTGACGCCGCTTGGCTCAGGTTCGGTAGGCGATACGTAGGTGTCTGGCGAAACGTTCTGGGTGATCATGATGTTAGGGTACATGGCTTTAAAGTCGAGCACCGCTATGTTTTCATGAATTCCTGGCTTGGGCTCAAGAACGACTCCCCCTGCGTAAGGGAAGTATGGACGTTCTACGCGCTCGGGAATAAGCTCACCTATTTTGTAGGCCCTTCGAATCAGAAACCATTCAACTCTAAAGCCAACTGCAGCTGTTCCCACATGGTCTAGAGGTAAGCCAACGAGATTGGACAGTTGCATAGCAAAATCTAGCATGGCGTCTGCTATGCCCATAACGCATTGAGTGTTTTCTTTGGAAAACTGTAGCAACAGGGGGCGTTTTTCGGGGTTCTCCCAATACTTAGGGAAATCCACGTCTTCGATGAACCTACGTTTTTCAAGTTTCATAACGTTGAGAAAGTCTGCTACGTTTTCCAGAGTTTTTACTTTCACTTCTGGTAGGTCTTCTGCGAAATCGAAAAAATCGATGTTTGCTCGACCTAGTAGTGACATGTGGCCAAAGATGCTTCTGTGGGGTTCAGTTTTAGCTCTGTCCACAGATAACTTGAAGCCCAATTTTCTAGAACGAACAATGAGATACGGCCAATCCTGTGTATTGGCGCCGTAACCAACAATAATGTCAGGATCGAAATTCTGAATATAATCTATAAATGAGGCTATGATGGGTTTATCGTCAGAATCTTTTGCTACAAACTGTTTTTCATCTCCAGCGTTTGTAGCTACAGAAATTATAACAACAGGATTTTTCTCCGGTTTTGACGCACCTTCAGGACTATAACAAATTATTGAAAAGCCTAGGATCTTCAGCTGCGGGACTTCTGTTTTTTCGACGCTTTGGGGAAAAGATTTTGCTAGATAAACTCCGTCGACTTGAATGTCCAGTTCGTTTTCTGTTTCTTCGACTTCCACCTCGTGCCAACCGCATGGAGTTACGTCGTTGTCAATGAGGTAGCGCATGGAATAACGAATGTCATGCTCAAGACATTTTTCAACGCCTTTTATTTTTTCGAGACCCTTTGAGTATTTTTCTATGAAATTGGGATCTTGACAAATAACCTTAATCGCCTTCACGGGTCTACCGAAAAACTTTCGATCTACGGGCTTCAAGTTGACTATAAATGGGTAGTCTTCTCTACGTGATTGTATCCTTTCCATTACCGCTTGAGGATTCTCTTTTTCCTCAATTGCAAGGTAGAAATATGGAGAGAAGTTTCGGTCTAGGATGAGGATGCGTTTTCCCTCGTCGTCTATGCCCCAAATCCACACTTCAGGTTGGTGATTCTTAACTTCGTAATTAACATCTAAGAGCCAGAAAATCTTTTTCATCAAGCTCCATTCTCCATAAAGATAAGGCGCCAATACATTTTTAACTGTTATACACGCACATCGATTTGAAAGGGAGCATCTTTTGAAGATCTTACAGATGAAACTTAAAAAAGGTATTGTAAAGGTTTTACCGGAAAGCCTAGACGACTTGTGGCATCTCTACAACATAATTCTCGAAAACGACGAGGTACATGCTCAAACCACTAGGGAAATGAAGGTTGAAGAACGCTATGCCCGACCGAAAAGGGGCAAAAGGGTTTCAGTTTTTCTAGGCGTAAAAGTTGAAAAAGTGTTCTGGGACAAAATCCTAAACCGGTTGAGGGTACACGGAATCGTTTGTGATGCCCCTAAAAAAATGGATGTAACCGGAGCGCATCACACCATAAACGTGATCGTGAACAAACCCGTAACCATCATGAAAACCGAGTGGCACAAACATCAAATCGACAGGCTGAAAAGAGCCAGCAAGGTTACGGCAGCCCCCATTGTCGTTATTTCAATAGACGACGAAGAATACTGTGTGGCTGTTTTAAGACAGTACGGCGTTGAGGTGAAAACAGAAGAGAAAACGAGGCTTCCGGGAAAGTTGGAGGCAGAAAAAAGGACGAAGGCTGTGCGCGAATTTTTCAAAACGGCCTTAAAATCTCTGAAGGAAACGTGGATAAACCTTTGCAACCCAATAGTCATTATTGGCCCAGGATTCGTAAAGAATGACTTCGTTAAGTACGTGAAAAACGCAGCCTTGGATGTTGCAGAGGCTGTTATTGATGTGAAGAGCGTGAACAGCAGTGGTGTAGCTGGAATACAAGAAGCGCTGCGTTCCGGAGTGTTTACCAAAGCGTTAAGGCGTGTGCGAATAGCTGAAGAAACAAAGGTCATGGAAGAAGTTCTTGCAAGACTAGGAAAGGGAAAAGGAGACGTAACATACGGATTCGCTGAAGTTGAAAAGGCAAGCATTTATGGCGCCGTTGAAAGCCTTCTTGTAGCGGATGCCACTTTGAGGGAGTCACCTGATGAAAAAAGAAAAGCTTTGGAGAAACTCATGAAGAAAGTTGAAGAAAAGGGCGGGCGGATTACTATTGTTAGCACGGAGCACGAGGCAGGGACAAACCTACTTTCGTTAGGCGGCATAGCCGCGCTTCTCCGCTTCCCGTTGAGTTAAAGGTATATGACTTTAGCGCTTATTTAATTAAGAATCAGGTTCTCGAAGAATATCTTCAGGCAGAAACCTCTGTCATAGCTTATAACATCAGTTATTTCGTTTACTCCCATAGCCTGAAACGCTAGTGCGTCGTCAAAGTCTAAGTTAAGATTTTTGCGTGGTTTATGGCTTTTATCCTGTCTAACAAGCTGGAAAAATAGATGCGCAGCCCCCTAGAGTAAAGGTACGTATGTGATTATGTAGAATCACCGAAATAATCTTTAAGCGTATATTGTAAATAATAAGTCCGGTGTGCTGTTCAGCATAAAGGGGTTTATGATCGTGAGGGAAGAACTGAGAAATAAGATAAGAAAGCGTTTTGAACGTTTCCTTCGAGAGAGGGCGAAAACTATTATGAAATTACACGTTCAAAATTTAAATATTAATCCGTTTTTGATGAAGTTGCTTGCAAAAGAGATGGGTTTAACGGGGCCGAGAGAAATAGTAAGATGGCTTGTGCAACAGCGTTTGGAACGAGGCACAGTTACATCTTTTGGTAAGGTACTTGAAGATACTGCTAAAATATTTTCTGAAGCAACTGCTGTAGAAGGAGCAGACATCATGACAACTAGAAACGGAAGACATAATTATATGCAGGTAAAAAGCGGCCCAAATACGGTTCCTAAAGATCTTGCAGTACGGATTACACAGCTTTTAGAGTCTGCACGTCGAAGAAACAGAGGGTCTGTTGTGTGGTTTGGTATGTGTTATGGGAACCCAGAACAGGTAAGTAGCATAGTGAAAAAGTACGTCAGCATTGACTTCATCATAGGTAGGAAATTTTGGGAGTTTATTTCAGGCGACCCCAACTGCATTGATGAGATATTTGAGATCGCAGATGAGGTCAGCAACACTTTTCGAGGTCCCGAGGGGAAGTCGCTGAGGCAAAATACAAATGAAAAATTAGCGGAAATTGAGCGAGAATTCGCTGAGTTATACGGTAGTAATAGTAAAATAATGTGGGAAAATTTGCTAAAATATAATTCCTAAGGTGTGTGCTATGAACTTGACCTACATAGAGAAAGACTTACCAGTCGAGCAACTCAATCTTTTGGCAAAGAAAGAGGGAAATGCCAAACGCCCCATTTACCAGATACACAAGTGGTGGGCAAGAAGACTAGGCTCTGTTTTTCGAATGCTCATTCTTTCCTCGTTTTTGGGAGAACATGAATCCGAAGGCTCTTTGTGGCAAAAGTTCTATCATGGAGCAAATCTCAAGGGAAAGATAATTTTGGATCCATTCATGGGTGGTGGGACAACTATTGTCGAAGCTTTAAGGCTCGGATGTAAAGTCGTAGGGATAGACATAAACCCTGTTGCATGGTTTATCACGAAAAAAGAAATTGAAAATACAGATTTTGATAAGCTGGACAAGTCATTCTCCGAGTTGGAGGAAACTGCAGGTAAGTTGATTAAGAGTTATTACGTTACAAAATGTCCAAAAGGCCACCATGCAGAAGTTATGTATGTACTCTGGGTGAAAAAGGTTGTTTGTGAAAAATGTGGAAATATTGTAAAACTCTTCTCAAATTATTTAATTTCGCACAAAAAAGACGTAGACACTATTCTTTGTCCAGACTGTCTTTCAGTGTTTAAGATTCCGACTACTATGAAGGTAGTGGTATGTCCAGATTGCGGTAAAAAGTTTGATCCTAATAGGGGTGTCGCGAGGCGAGGTAGGTATACGTGTCCATCATGTGGAAAGAGTGAAACAATCCTACAAGCAGTTAGGAGAAGGAAATCGCCACTTGATACTGAAATGTTTGCTATAGAATATTATTGCAAACCATGTGGTAGAGGGTACAAAAAAGTTGGTCGGGAGGACAAGGAGTTATTTGAGAAAGCAAAATATGAATTTAAAAAAAATATGGGTCAGCTTCTCTTTCCTAGGCAAAAAATCCCTCTGGCAGGTAGAAGCGATCCTCGACCAGTTAACTACGGCTATAGATATTTCTACCAAATGTTTAATGAGCGCCAGTTGTTATGTCTATCTATCCTTTTGCAGGAAATACTAAAGGTTACAGATATGAATGTAAGAGAATATTTGCTAATTGCATTCTCCGATTGTCTTGATACTAACAACATGTTTTGCAAGTATGAATCCGCGTGGCAAAAGATTTCGTTGCTCTTCGGTTTTCATGCATATCATCCTATCGAAAGACCGACTGAAAACAACGTATGGGGTACCAAGTATGGACGCGGTACGTTTATCAAATGTTATAATAAAATGAAGAAAGCCAAAGCCTACGCGTTAAATCCGTATGAGATGATGTATCACCCGAAGAAAAAAATTAGAACCTTAGAAAAGGTACAAGCATCTCTCGCATCAAGCTTTGAAGAACTTTTAGATGAAAATAAGAATGCTCTTTTGGTCGCCGGAAACTCTGAAAACCTCGCATTTATAAGGCCAAAAAGTATAGATGCTGTGATTACCGATCCACCCTATTTTGCGAATGTAATGTATTCTGAGCTCGCGGACTTTTTCTATGTTTGGCTAAGACTGGGACTAAAAGATACGTATCCTTGGTTTGAACCTGAGCAGTCTTGGAGAGATGAAGAAATTGTCATGAATGAGAAGCTCGGAAAAACTAGCGATGTATTTATTAAAGGGCTTACTCAGGTTTTCAAACAGTGCCACACCGTTCTAAAGGACAAAGGTATCTTACTCTTCACTTTTCATCATAACAAGTTGTGGGCATGGGAACATATAACGAGTATGCTCCTTGATACAGGCTTCTACGTTTCTTCATGTTTAATTGTCCGCTCTGAAGGCAAGAGTGGATATCATAGCAGTCTGGGTAATGTAAAGTATGATGCTTGCATAGTTTGCAGAAAAAGACGGTCAGCTCCATCCGCTGAGGATTGGAGTAGCTTGGTCACCAAAATTAAAGATTATTCATCAATTTGGGTAAACAGGATTAGAAAATCAGGTATGACAGTGAACTATGTTGACTTGATAGTAATAGTCATGGGTAAGTTCCTTGAGTTTTACACTAAACACTGGCCAAAAGTTACAAGTGGAGCTGAAACTGTAAATGTCCACCGCGCGATTGAAGACATGAAGACAGTTTTAAGTGAACTAACGACATATCACAAAGATGAAGAAGAAACCCATGACTCCATTCCGTCCACTGCTGAAGTAGTTACGCCCCTAAAAATAAGAGCAAGGGAATATCCGAAATATAGGAAAGACTGGAAAACACGACTAGAATGGGTGAACGGGGGTACTAGAGCCCTGGTTTCTCAACTCATTGAAAGAGTTGGAAACGAACTGCCTGAAGTATTTCACATGCCAAAATATAGATGGTATTATTTCTACAAGGGCAAATCACAAAAGCTTGAATCCCTCTTTGCCGTACTAACAATTACAAAGGATAAGATTCATATTCGAATAGGAGTCGATCCGACTAAATTCATCGACAGAAATAACATTACAAAAATATACAAAAAGTGGTTCTTTAAGACAAGAGGGCAAGAGAGGGATTTTTCGATTAGTAAACCCGAACAACTAGACTACGCGTTGGAACTTCTACAACAGGCCTATTCCTTTGCAGGTTGAATATGACGCCCCTAAACTTTTTGTCTCATTACTGAATTTTGCTGAAGTTCGGTCGAGAATGTTATTGAGGTTCTATTCCACTCTTTCTTACTCCTGCAAGCATACCTCTGATCGCACCTACGGGGTCCTCAAGGACACTAACTCCCTTAAGTAGCGCCTCATGTTCCGTTATCCATTGTTTAAGTGCTTCTTCAGCAGCTTTACTAAGCGAACTCCGTCCATATCCAAATCATCATGGCTAAACGCCTAAACTTCTCCTCCACATCGTCCCGCACATATACCTTAATTCCAGCCACTCTCGTCACCAGTATGCCAAAGGAATAAAGACATAAAAACCTTTAGATACTAATTCTTCCCAGATACTCTGTTTCTAGACATCGGCTATCCTCCATAGAGCTTGAGGCGTCTACGGACAGCCGGATTTTGATCAGCAAGTCTCTTCAGAACCATCTCGAAGGTTTCATCAAGCGACAACTCCCTTTCAATGAAAACTCCTGTTCTACCGACCTCGTCGCGACGTAAAAGAGCGTGAACACGGTCCAAAACGGTGTTTAGAGAGATACCTAAAACGTGAGCGACTGCTTCCTCTCGGCCCACGACGGTGCTTTCAACATGGCCCTCTGGCGTTGGTTCAATCAGCATGAGACGTTTATCCACGCCAGAGACGCGCCCGCCCTCCTTAAGCATGGAAAGCGATATTTCACCGCCAAACTTGTAGAAGTCTTTCTCCACTGGACGGAGTTTTACTAGGGGGAAGGATACGCATCGCTGCTTGTCTATCTCAATGTATCCCTTCAAAGCATATAGGGGCGTAGCTTGGACAACAATCCTACGATTAACGGGAATACCGGAACGCTCAAGAACCGTTTCTACGATGAAGGAAGAAGGCGAATCTGGCAGAAATATATCGATGTCGCTTTCCTCTGAAACGTCGCCGCGAGCTATGCTTCCATGTACGATGGAAAGAAGATGGGCGCGGTCTAGAATCTCCATTAGCTGAACTGCCCTCAACCTCAGCTCTCTTAGCAGTTCCCAGCGTCTTTTGTCGTAAATAACCTCTACACGTTCGGCGCGTTTAACTGGTTTTTTAGCCATAATCACTCACTTTTGAAGGGAATCGCCCAGCCATTCTAGGTAAGGCTGTGAACCCTTTATTATAGGAACCGCAATGATTTCCGGCACCTCATAGCTATGAATTTCCATAACCCTCTCTGAGAGCCTTTCGAAGTGATTCTCGCGGGACTTCATGAAAACTAGGAACTCGCTTGCCTCTTCGATCTTTCCTTTCCACCAAAAGATGGAGGAAATCGGACCAACAATGTTCGCACAGGCAATCAACCTTTCCTTGAGTAAACTGCGAACAATCTTCAAGGCCTCATCTCTATTTGCAACAGTTACCATAACAACAACATACGGCAACATAGGTTCCCCACAAAGACTATACCAGAGTATTACTATGTTAGTTTTTACTTTCACGCGCACAATGCGTTTGCTGCTGTACCACAACCCTTAAGAACTACATTCTTAATGAGCATGACTAACCGAAAGGAGTGCAAAAGATATGTCAGATAAAGAACCATCCGAAAGTGAAGGGCTGGTAAAGGTAGAGAAATTAACCCCAAATTCGAGAGAATTAAACCTCGTCGTAAAGGTTGTCTCCAAAAGTGAAGTTAGGAACGTCACGGGAAGAGACTATTCTGTACATAGAGTTGCAGACGCTTTGGTCGGAGATGAAACAGGATGTGTATACCTAACGCTCTGGGACGACAACATAGACAAAATAAATGAAGAAGCCACCCTACGCATCACTAACGGCTATATAAACCTGTTCAGAGGAAACATGCGCCTAAATATAGGGAAATACGGCAGCTTCAAACTCCTAGAAGAATCTCCCATCACAGAAGTCAATACAGAGAACAATTTATCTGATAAACGATACGAACAAGAAAGACGGTATCAATCTTATCGGCGACCTAGATATGGTGGAAACAGATACGGTGAAAGAAGAGGTTACCGGCGAAGAAGAAGATACTAAACACACAGGAAGAATCCAATATACCTTACAAATTTCCTTCGATTTCTTTTGAATCTTTTCTTGCATTTAACACTACCGAAATAATATGTTTCTCCTCCATAACTAATCTTAAATTTAGCTGCCTTTTCGTCCAGAACCACGCCGCAAACAGGATCCCTAGGCATTGTCTCGCCCTTTACCCCTAAATCATGAACGCGTACAGATAGGCTGTCTGCTTATTATGATTAATGGTTCTAGAAGCTTTACACTTTTGCGCACGCTTTGAAAAAATTTGTCTGCGTAAAACAATTCAGAATAAAGGATGCCGTAATACCAGAAACTTAATAATTATTCGGTTTTATTTAGTTAGTTCTGCTCGGGAAGAATCTGGGAAATGGAAACAACAACGCTGACAGCTTTCCTTCGGTTCGGGATGAAATGAGATGCCAACATGCACATTGTGTAAGAGGAAAGAAGCGGTTTTTATGCGCCCCTATTCTGGAGAGAAACTTTGTGCAAGATGCTTTTGTAAATCTATAGAAAGCAGGGTTCGAGGAACTATTTCCAAGTACAAAATGCTCGAACCAAAGGACAAAATTATGGTGGCTGTTTCCGGGGGAAAAGACAGCGTGACTCTACTCCACATACTAACCAAGATTGAAAAAGCCTTTCC
>LIHK01000040.1 GCA_001399795.1 Candidatus Bathyarchaeota archaeon BA2
CATGTCCTCTAAATCTATTTCTGATTCCCAGAGTTCGGCGCACGTGGAACATAGTCCGGTGGTTCCACATTCTTCGCATGTCACAGTACACGACGCTGTCTTTAGGAATCTCTCTTCCACAATCTGTACATTTAACCATTCATGTTCACGTTTCTAAACTTTTTCCTATTCTGTTCAAATCATGTCTTCTTCGAATTCGCATTCTTCGGTCATTTGGTCGTCCCAGCATTCCCAGTAAAGGTCGTCGTAAGCTTCGTATTCGTCCTCAGCGCGCGCCTCTTGATTCTTCGTTAGTTTTAGTTCTAATCTTCTTCAAAGGTCAACATTCTCCAAGATTGGATTTAGAGTCACTCGCAAATTAACCTTTATGAACGAGAAATAAATACCGCAAAATGGGGAGTTGGAGACGGTTGTTGTTAATCTTTACGCTTTCCACATAGGTTCGTAGTTTAGGAAGGATTTTTGAAATAGTGTATTGGTAAATCTCGCTATATAAAAAACTCTCAACCATCAAAGAAGCCTCTCTTCCTTTATTACGATAATAAAGTGTCCGATGTCGGACAGAGGTTCGCAAGAAAAAGGCATCCCGCTCTTAAAATTCGATAGTCCTTATAATATCGCTTTTCATTGTATAATGTATTGCGCTAACGCTGATGATTGTGTCGAAGCAGTTATCCTTAAAAGGGACAGGGGTTATTACCCCTCGCACAAGTTGAACACTCGGTAGCCTTTCCCTGAACACTAAGTTAGTTTCTACAACACCTTTAACATTCCCCTCTTCAATGCTTGCGGAACTAGCGAACTTTATTTCATCGAAACCCCGCTCCGTGTTTCTAATGTACTTTGACACCATTTCCTCCAAGGTCATTTAACTATCTCCCTAATCTGTTCAGGCGCTCCCGCTAAGGTTATGAGGGCTTCGGCTTCCATGAAATGAAGCTTAGCCGGAAAAACCAAAATGTGGGGAGGAGGACCAAAGTCGTGGTTCGTTATGTCTCCAACGTAGCCTGCTTTGACTGTGGGATCGTCAGAGCCTGCTCTTGCGACGCCTAGAACCAAGGTGCTCGGCGTAATTACATGTCTTCTCTTTTGTTTTTCCACGTCTAAAAGCGACTGCAGCCCCTCTTTGATGGTCATGTATCTCTGCTCCTCCGCCTTTATATCCAAGTAACACAAGGTGTGAAGCCCCATTGTCCGGTTTTCCATAATCACTCTGTAGGGAGTTTCGTAAGTGAAACCCTCCTTGGGAAACGGAATGGTCACGCTTCTTCCATACTTGTAATTCTGCAAGCCTGAAAGCCCCATAACAGCTGAAACAATGGAAGATCCATGTATAACTCGAGTTTTAATTCCCTGCCTTTCAGCGCGAATCCGCAGATCCACGTGTGTTGTCGCAATCAGGGGATCGCCAGGAACCAAAAAAGCAACCTTTCCCTTCTTCGCTTCATCTGAAATAGGCTTTCCGTCTTCTTCCTCCAAAATCTTTCTCGAAACCACCGTAATCTTCTTTCTAGCAAGCCTTTCAAGTTTTTGAAACGACAGTCCGGGCATCAAACTGGTGTAAAACTCTGCAAAAACCGCGTCCGCCTTTCTTATCTCTTCGAGACCGCGGAGCGAAATATCCTTCTCGTTGTACAAGCCTAAACCTACGAAGACAAGCTCGCCCAAAACGCTCAGCTCCAGCATAACCTACAAGATTTCGGCAACGAAAGATATTAGGGTAGCTACGCTAGAATGGTTCAAGTTGAAAAGTGATAACCTATACAGCAAAACGCCATGAAAAATCATATTCTAAAAAACCTCAATACGTCGTATACATTCCAACCAAAGAATTAGAAAGAAGTTCTCATCGATTTCTTGCTATGAAACTCAAACGGTTCTCGAGTTCATGAACTCTTTCCGGAAGGCTAAACTTATAAAAGTGAACTAAAATCTGGATGGGTAGGGCCCGTAGCTCAGCAAGGTAGAGCGGCGGACTAGTACGGGACTAGGTTGAGGCTCTTAAGCACTTTCACACGGAGACACCCGAAAAACAATAGAATTTTTCCTCTTGTTTCGGGAAGGTCCCGGGTTCAATTCCCGGCGGGCCCGCCATATTGATTATCTTTCACTTCCGTAAAATTGGTAGACGGTATGCGGTATACTTATATGCTTCCTACAGTCCTCTATTTGTTAGGAAATAATATGCCTAGAACTAGGGTTACAAGCAAGTTTCAGCTCACCATTCCCAAGGAGGTTCGTGAGGAAGTAGGCCTCAAGCCTGGAGAAGTTGTTATAGTAGAAAGTGTGAGCGAGGAAGAGATAGTTGTTAGGAGATTTCGACGAGTGAAGGAACCATTGCGGATGTTAGTTGGCAAGAATGTTTCTTCTCGTCATGTTCCGATAGAGGAGCTTGAGGAAAAAGCTGAGGCGAGATAGCCTTTTGGCAGTTTATTTTATTGATAGCAATGTGTTTTTCTATGCAAAGATTTTAGACCGTGAGTATGGAGGCGCGTGCGCCAAGATTTTGGAAAAGATTTCGAGAGGTGCATTGAAAGCGATAACTTCTGCTTTAGTCATTGTGGAGTTGACGAATGCCTTGAGAAAGTATGGATTGGGCGACGAAGTGAGAGAGGTGGTTGATGCAGTGTTTTCTCTTGATACCCAAATTTATGAGGTTGATGCAGTTGATGTTAGAAATGCTGCGGAGATTTTTGACGAGTTTAAGATAAGTCCATACGACTGCGTTCACGTCGCTGTTATGAAAAAGGCAGGGGTCACTCACATCTTGTCGGCTGACAAGGATTTTGACAAGATAGCATGGATAAAACGCCTCGACCCTAAACACGCCCTATTGGAAGTCTAAGCTCCTCCAGAAAATTACACTTGCGACTTCTAACCTCATGAATTTAAATGAGCCCTCGCTGAATACTTTGGGGTTAAAGTTGCCCGAGGCACCCTCTTTAAGAGTTCCCAAAGCTTTAGGTGAAAAAGCCATCCGCCTTCTTAGGAAGCTTAATCTTTCCAACCGAGAGCTGGGGATTCAGCATGTGGAAGACTATTTGTGCATACCCTTGTTGAGTGAACCGCTTCCCGAAGACATCAAAGAAATGGAAAGAAGCATCCCAGAATTCGAAATTTCCGCTCATAAGTTTTCTCAACGGGCGAAACGCCCCCTCAAACTCGTTGACATCCTCGGGGACAAGTTGCCTCCTCATCTTTTGGCAAGTGTCCCTCATGCCATCGATTTTGTTGGAGATATCGCCATCATTGAGATTCCTCCAGAACTTGAGAGCCACAAAGAGACTATAGGCGAAGCGGTAATGAAGACGCATAAGCGGGTGGGCACAGTCTTGGCAAAGTCCAGTGCCGTTGAAGGTGTTTATCGTTTAAGAGAGTTCGAGGTTATAGCGGGAGTTGAAAAAACAGAGACTGTTCACAGGGAACACGGTTGCGTTTATCACGTTGATCTTTCGAAAGCCTACTTTTCGCCTAGACTCTCCCACGAACACGACCGAGTTGCCTCGCTGGTGAGGGAAGGCGAAATGGTAGTTGACATGTTTGCAGGAGTCGGCTCCTTCTCCATCCTAATCGCAAAGAAGCGAGAAAACGTACGGGTGCACGCCATCGACGTAAATCCAGATGCTGTAGACTTTCTAAGGAGAAACGTAGCCGTGAACCGTGTTGAAAAGAAAGTCGTGTCAATTCTTGGCGATGCTAGGCGAGTGGTTAGAGAAAGATTAGTGAAAATGGCGGATCGGGTAATCATGAACCTGCCAGAAAGAGCCATAGAATATGTTGATGTGGCTTGCGAGGCAATCAAGCCAGAAGGCGGTATTATGCATTATTATGAATTCACAAGCGCGCCTAATCCCTTGGAAACCGCTAAGGTTCGATTGATCGAAGCCATGAAACGAACAAATCGAAAGGTTAAACAAGTCTTATTGGCTAGAACTGTTCGAGCGACCGCGCCTTTCACTTGGCAGGTGGTTGTGGACGCAGAAATTCAATAAC
>LIHK01000046.1 GCA_001399795.1 Candidatus Bathyarchaeota archaeon BA2
TCCAACAAAAACCTGTCCATTCCCCGGCTAAGGACAATCAGCATAATTGCCGGTTGTTCAAGCGGAATAGAACCAATCCCGTGGCTTTCGTTCGCAACGTCATGGAAGGCACGAAGCTAGTGGAAATACAGCCTACCTTTGAGAGGGTAGCTAGAGAAAAGGGATTTTACGACGGGATTTGATGCTGAAAATTGCAAAAACAGGGTCAATACAAAACTTGGAGGAAATTCCAAAGGATGTGCGGAGAGTTTTTGTTTTAAAGCTTTAAATATTGCGCCAGAATGGCACGTGAGGATGTAGGCGGCTTTTCAGAAGTACGTAGATAACGCTGTGTCTAAGGCTGTGAACCTTCCGCCAGACGTTACTATGGAGGACGTTAGGAGAATCTACTGGCTAGCCTACAAGCTCAAGTGTAAAGGCATAACCATTTACAGGTACGGAAGCAGAAAGAACAGGTTCTGTATGTGGGTCCACTGCTAGCCAAGGAGATGGTTACTGAAAAACACGTAAGTGCAGATTCCGAGTATTCTGGCGGCTGCCCCACCACCGAATGCCCCTTCTAACGTTGATTATCCTTATATTGATAGGTGTCTAAGTTAAAGTAGAGGCGCCCGATGTGTCTGCGAAGGAGCGGTTAGCGAAAGTTGAGGGTAGACTTGAAGAGCTTAGTAAGAGAATCGACGATCTTAATCATTCCATGTCAAGAGGCTTTGAGGCGTTAAATAAAAGAATCGACGATCTTCGAAATATCCTCGTTGCTATCATGGTCTGTATTCTTGCGTCTGTTCTCGGCGTACTGTTTAAGCTCATCACGGGCTAGTCTATATCACGCGCACGTTTTCATGAATCGTCAATGGAGCGTTGACCATGAGCTCGCATAGGCTGAGTAAAGTGGCTGTTGCCATGGGTGGTTTCCTGATTTTTGTTGGAATCACGATGATAGGGATTTTTGCTTTAGTCTTTTCCGGCGTTGTCAACGTTAGTGTGTTAAGAAAGGGGTATCAAATGTTATTCCTATGGGTGTTACTAGTGATTGGCGTACTTGACGTGGTGTCAGGAATCATACTTAGACACCGGTGATTTGCCATGGGGCTTAGAAGAATCCTCGCAGCTGTCGTTGGCACGTTACAGGCTGCTATGGGCGTTTCGGCGGTCATCTTTGCCTGTTTCCTTTATATCGACTTTCTCAATGTTCAATCCATGCTAAATATATCTCAGAAGCCGCTCTCCTTCTATCTGTTGGTTCTTACCATTTTCAGCTTTCTCTCAATCATAAGTGGATTGTTCCTCGTTTTTGAAGGACTAGAGCGTTAATGACGGAGGACAACATTTAGTTGAAACCGAAAAGGGAACTCGGGCTTTTCGATGCGGTGATGATGGGGTTAGGGGGTGCCATAGGGTTCGAGATTTTCGTGTTGCTGGATTACGCCTATTTCATCTTGGCTGGATCAGGTATAATCCTAGCACTTTTGTTGGGCGGGCTGATAAACCTGCTGATCATGCTGAGTTACTGTGAACTCAGCGCAGCCATCCCTGAGGTTGGCGGTGAGTATACGTACACAAAGGCCGCTTATGGGGGTCTCGTCGCCTTCATATCTGGGTGTCTAAGGTGGCTGGCCAGCGTGTTCGGTGCAGCATTAGCTGCCTTGACCTTCGCTCAACAACTCGCATATTTTTTCTCAATCTTTTCCCCTGAAGTTCAAGGCATTGTCTTAGTAGAAATGCCATTAATCGCTATATTCGTGGTCATCGTTTTAGCGGCACTAGACATTAGAGGAGTGAAAGGGGTTGGAGTCATGATAGTCACTGCGTTCTTGGCTATATTCGCCATTTTTGTCATCAGTGGATTGTGGAGTGGACTGGCTCCACCCGAAGTGCTTCCGAAACCTCTCCCCGAAGGTTTGGCAGGAGTTTTTGCAGCTACCGCCTACACGTTTCCAATGTTTTTTGGAATGAGAGCCCTTGTGGCAAGCGTTCCTCTAATAAAAGATCCGGAGAAAAATGTTCCTAGGGGCATACTTTTGTCGGCTTTGTTGATGATACCTCTCTATTTCAGTGTTGCCTATGTTGCCGTGGGAGTCGCTTCGTTGGAAAAAGACGCGCACACACCGTTGTTAAACTTTGCGGCTGAAAAAATTATGGGCTTAGCTGGGGGTTTCTTATTTGCCATTGCTGGGATGGTTGCAAATCTATCTGCTCTAGGCACATCCATAACTGTTCAATCAAGCATCGCTCGTGGGATGAGTAGGGACGGATACTTGCCCAAAATTTTCCTATCAGTTCACCGGCATTTTGGAACTCCTTACGTTGCAGTTATCGCTGGCTCGCTTTTCATAATGTTTTTAAGCGCAACCGGAGTTGTAGCGTTCCTCGGATACGCGGCGAGTTTCGGGTCCATTCTGGTGTTTGCATTAGTTAACCTTTCCCTTATGAAGCTTAGAAAGGAAAAGCCATTTATGAAAAAGCCCTTCAAAACTCCGTTATATCCCCTCACTCCCATAGCTGGATTAGTCATGTCTCTTGTGCTCCTCACGGTTCCCATATTCTTAGGCGACGTTAACGCCATAAACGCGCTCATGTCAAGTCTCGGGTTAATGTCGCTAGTTTTAGCAACATATTATCTCAGGATGACGGGGCGTTATCGCCTGCAAGTGGCTATGGGAGGAGCAAGCTTGGGCATGGGGATTTTCGGGACTCTGCTGACTTATCTGATCGGAACAGGACTCGTGCCGTTCACCCTGCCTCACATTTACCTTTACGTTCTGACCTTTGTCAGCGTTGTTTCCATTGTCGCAGGTGTTTTAAACATTAGCACGCGCACACGCAAGATTTTTTAACGATTCCACTTTAACACTCACTCGTGATGTGAAATGCCGAAGAAGAGAAAAAGAAAGGAGACTGTGGTTGCCTCCCCATCTTTTAGACGTCGAAAAGAAGCGCTTCTAAAAGATACTACCGGGGTCGAGGCGCTAGACGTTTTCAAGGCATCTGAGAAGCTGGGAAGACTCTTATCTATCTTAATTATCGCAGTTGGCGCCTTGCTTTCCCTTTTCTCCTTGTACGGCATCCTAACCTCTACGCCGTTCCTGTTTTCTGACCCCCTGTCCATAGGCGCCCTAGGCTTCCTCGGAGCCATAAACATCCTTTGCGGGTTGATATTACTGGCAAAGGAATAGATGAGTGAAAAAATTGTCGTTTATTAGTTACACCGTACGAGCATCAAGGTGAAGTTATAGGATGTTGTTGATTAAATTCATCTGAGTGAATTCTTAGAATAGAAAAGAACTAAGAAAAATTTTTATCTTAGAAAAATCAATTGCTTAGTATGGAATCCTTTAGAACAACTATAAGCAACAAAGGGTTAGTGACCATTCCGAGTGTGATTAGGGAGAGACTTAATCTTCAAAGAGGCGATAAGCTGGAATGGCATATAACAAGGCATGGAGAAGAAACTTTGATCCAAGTAAGGGTTATCCGAAACGCCTACGCGCTTCTCAAGGGAAAACGCAGGGACTCTGATCTAGCCTACGAAAAAATCGAGCATTTGGCTGATGAAGCCCTTTTGAGGGAGATTCAAGGCCATGCCGATTCTAGAAGTTGACATGCTCATGGCGTTCACTAACGCCGCCGATCCCTTGCATGCCGTGGCCGACAACCTGTTCAAGGGAATTAAAAATGCCAAGTTAGGGAGAGTGGCGGTGGCATCTTCCGCTTATCTTGAATACGAGTTAGTTCATAGGACGAGAGGCTATTCTGAGAACGAGATATCCGAAGATTTGAAAGCCTTCAGAAGGTATCCTCGACTGGATGAGAAGCCGTTGACATCAAGAGTGTTAATAGAAGCAGCTGCATTAAGGGGAAAGACGGAGATAACGTATTTCGACTCCCTCCACGCTGCCACCGCTTTACTGGCAGATAAGATAATTATTTCAGTGGATAATATTTATGACCGAATACTGGAGCTGAAAAGAAGAGATCCTATGGAACTTGAATTATAGACACTTAGCTATTAATTTGATTGAAACTAACTTGGATAGATCTTCCATGAGCATGTTGCTCTCTCAGTGTCTATTCTCGTTAACGTTTCACTTGTAAAGCTTAGAAATAAAAAGCTCTACTTGAAAAGGCTTTCAAGGCTTGTTTAGTGGCGCTCTGGGCTTTCTGGGAGCGATGAACATCTTTTGCGGATTGATATTACTAGCAAAGGAATAACTGTTTAGTGCAAAATTTCGCAAGGAATAGGATGTATGGGAAAGGAGGAGCAGATAGAAACACCTACTGATCAAAGGCATCTCCATCACTTCTGGATAGCCGCTTTAGGATTCGTGGGCGTTACGATTGGATCCTTGATTGTAATTGAGTCTGTAATTACGTTGTCTGCAGTTTTTCACATTTCCGAGTATTTCATCAGCTTCTTTGTGGTCGCTATTGGAACCTCTCTTCCAGAGCTTGCGGTCAATTTTACAGCTATCCGCAAAAGCCAGTACGAACTTATGATAGGGAACACCATAGGAAGCTGTATGTTCGACGCCTCTTTTTCCATTGGAATCGGACCATTATTCTTCCCGGTTAGAGTAGCTGGGAAGCTTGTTATGGTCACCGGCTTGTACGCGATGTTTGTTTCCACCGTGGTCATATTAACGCTTGCATTAAGAGAAAAAGTCGGCAAGAAGACGGGAGCGTTTTTCATCTTTCTATACTTGCTTTCCTATGCAATGCTGGGCGCTTAACAGAAGTCGCAAGCTTCTATCCTTGCATTTCATGCTCTGTCGCCTACGCTACACATTACGTGATGCTTATTTTTCTCAGAGTTTTTAGGTGAATCTATCAGGTTAACCCATGATCTATCATGCTAATCCATAATTCATAAACTTATTATCATGGGATTGTATGAAAGGGCTTACCGTAAATGATACAAATTAATAAAAGGCGTTCAGAATCAAATCAAGGAGTGTAGCGTAATGCTTATGTTTAGCATAGACCGGGGATGGTTATAAAGTATGGAGTACTACCTCCTGTTCTTAATATGGATTGCTGCAGCTTTCTTTTTTCCAAGTATGCTTAGAAGACTTCAGATACCATGGGTCACTGCAGTCATCCTTGCGGGAATCCTTTTGGGGCCATATGGTTTGGGAGTAGTTAATCCAAGCGAAATTATGTATTTTCTTGCAACCATCGGGCTTGTTTTTCTCATGTTCACGGCTGGATTAAACACAAAATTTTCAGTTTTAAAGAAAGCTGGAAAGGATGTAATGTATTTCTCCATGTTAAACTTTGGTATCCCCCTTCGTCACAGGATGCTTCCTTGGGGTTTTCTTTGGGTTAGGTGTTTTAGCATCATTAGTTTTGGGAATTTGTTTTAGTTCATCTTCTGTTGGGGTGATAATTCCGATGTTAAGAGAGTTAAAGGTTGAATCAAGGATTAAATCAACTGTGATGTCCGCAATATTTCTTGAAGACGTAATTAGTCTGATCCTTCTTGCAATCTTGTTAAAGGCAACAGTCCCCATTTCTCCGATACCTCTGGAATTTTTTCCAGGAGCTCTGTTTGTCTTCTTAATCATCGTTTTCTACGTAATTTCACTACTTCAGGAATGGCTTTTTGAGTGGGGACCTAAGAAGGATGTCTTTGAAGGACAGATGAGGGCGGTTTTTATCACCCTAGCTTTAGTAGCGTTAATGGCAGAGTTAATAGGTGTCCACGCCATGGTAGGAGGATTCTTAGCTGGCTTAACCCTCTCAGACATGTTAGAAAAAAGAAGGAAGCTCGAAGAACACATTTTTGCTATCAGTTACGGATTCTTGATCCCCATCTTCCTACTAAATCTAGGGATGGAAACGAACATGGCGACGCTCTTCGCACCCAGAGACGCACTCTTAACAGGCTTGATCGTTATTTCTTTGATAATAAGCAAGTCGGTGAGCGGTTTTCTAGGTGCTCGGCTTATAGGTTTTCCTTTAAGAACCAGCTTGGGGATGGGTTTTATGACCATTGCTAAGATGTCAATAACCCTGGCGACGGCAAGCCTAGCCCTAAAGTATGGGATTTTCGCAGAGGACATCCTAGTGGCTCTGGTTATTTTATCCATAATAACTATCATGATCGCCCCGTTATTAACCAGGTTAACTTTAGGACACGAGATCGAGAAACCAAGTAAGTTCATGTACTATGGCGCGGAAAAGAGTCATAAAAATGACGTACAAAATTTTGATTTTCAAAAATTGGAGGGTTAGGTTCTGGCGGCTGCTTTCTCCAGCGCAACGACGCCTGGCAACTGCTTTCCCATGAGAAACTCTATGAGGGCGCCTCCAGCAGTACTTACATAAGACATCTTGTCGGCCAATCCAAGCTCTCCTACTGCTGCAGCCGTGTGTCCTCCACCAACAAGAGAAAAGGCCTTAGAAGCGGCTACCGCCTCGAAGATTCTTTTGGTCCCCATCATGAACTCTTTGTTTTCGAAAACTCCTACGGGACCGCTAACGACGATAGATTTAGCTTTGCGTATGACTTCAATGTATTTCTTAATGGTTTCTGTTCCAACATCATAGATGCCATATTTTGTGGGAAGCTTGCTAACCGCTATTTCCTTTCTCTTTTGCTCCACATCCATGGCTAAGTCAATCGGCACCATGATTGCCTCAGGATACTCATCCATCAGCTCTTTTATGCCCGGCACCAAGCCCATTAGCTCCTTCTTCTCCAAAAATTCCATGTTCGCCTTTCCAAGGTCAACGCCCTTGGCTACAAGAAATATTTGGCTTATAACCCCGCCGGTTAATACGTAGTCAGCAATGTTGTTTTTGAGCACGTACCTAGACATCTCCAGAGAATCGTCGCCTTTTGCTCCTCCCATAATGAAAACGCAGGGTTTCTCCGGAGCCTCTAAAACCTTCTTCAAAGCTTTAAGTTCCCTCTCCATTATTCGACCGGCAAAGCTGGGCAAAACCGCGGTGAATCCCACAATTGATATGTGGGCTCGATGGGCGGCTGCAAAGGCGTCGTTGACAAAAACGTTGGCTAACGGAGCCAAATTCTTCACGAGTTCTGACTTTGCATGATCTTCAGGTGATCCCTTTTTTTGTTCGTCTGCAAAGGTTCGAACATTTTCTAAAACCAGAACCTCACCGCTCTTCAATTCCTTGATGGCTTTTTGCGCTTTTTCTCCAAAAACATCGTCCACATATTTCACTGGTTTGCCTAAGATTTTGCCGAGAATTTCGGCGTGTTGCTTGAGTGGGATGAAGTCAGGCTCTCCAGGTCTGCTCTGATGCGCCAAAATTACAGTTTTTGCACTCTTTAGAAACAGCTCATTAATGGTTGTTTCGGCGTGTGCTCGAATTCTGGTGTCGTCAATGACTTTTTTGGTTTCTGGATCAACCGGCGAGTTGAAGTCCACTCTAACTAAAACGGTTTTGTCTTTAAAATCGAAGTCGTCCATTGTTAAGAATTTGGGCATTTTTCACCTCACTCATCTAAGGAAAGTAAATGTTTGAATTCGGAATATTTTTGGCTTATTGGGGTCACGCGGCCATCTTGCAGATTTTTTCGATCATCCGAACCATCTTAACTGAGTAGCCCATTCGTTGTCGTACCATGCAAGCACTTTAACTAGGTTTCCGATGACCATGGTGGAGGGCCCGTCTACGATGGCTGAGTATGGATTGTCAACTTTAATTGCACTTCGCCATATTAATTTGTTGCATGCGCCAAGAAGCTGAAAATGAAAAGTTAGGTGGCATAGGACCTATGTAGTTGGCATGACGGAAAGAAGGTTTCACATGTAGTAGGATCGTTTCTATTTTTTTGCAAGAGTGTATTGGCGATTCTTGTTGTCGCATTCGATTTTGCCCTTTTCAAAGAGTTTTCGCAATGATTTGAAAACCGTTTTTGGTGGTTTTCCAATTTGTTCAGCGATCTCAACGAGACTCAAGGGTTTTCTTGACTTTTCTAGCACCGAAATGATTTGGTCTTCAACTTTTCCCATTTGAAGCCAAGCCTAGCCATTAACAGATTCGGGGAAATCTATGCTGAAGTCTCTCCGCACGTCGCCTGAGGAAACGTTGCCGATTCTCATCTTGGCTGTTTAGCTTCCCTTTATGAGTTCCTTGTGCCATTCCACCGACGCTTTGAAATCCATGATTTTTTTCAATTCTGCATCAAGATTCGTTGGAGTTATAACTAAGAGCCATCCCTTGCTGTAGGGATCTTCGTTGAGCAGTTCTGGTTTAGATTCTAATTCCTCATTCACCTCTTCTATTGTGCCGCTTATGGGGGCAATGAGGTCGGAGACAGCTTTCACAGATTCCACTGTTCCAAAGGGTTCGCTTTGAGTTATGGTGTCACCTGCGCTTGGAAGTTCTACGTAAACGATTTCTCGGAGTTGTTTTTGGGCGTAGTCGGTTATGCCTATCCTTGCTTTTCCATTTTCTACACGTGCCCATAAGTATTCTTTATGGTAGTATAATCCTTCAGGCACTTCGTAATCGCCTACTTTAACCAAGTTCATCACCTCATTAATTGAGTAGGATACTGTGTCCCCATTTGTTTTAAAAAATTAACTGTACTTACTTATAAAGAACCGCAAACAGGACAGCCTTGTCTACGTTCCACCCTTATCTCCTGAAAACTCATGGTTTCGCCGTCGAAGTGAAGCATACGGCCTACTAAGGGTTCGCCCAATCCCGTGATGATCTTTATGGTTTCCAACGCCTCCAAAAGACCCAATGTTCCAGCCGTTGCGCCCAGAACAGGAAATTTTTCCTCTTCTGGAGGAGGTTTAGGCATGATGCACTGGAGGCATGGACTTTTTCCCGGAAGCACTGTTGTTATTTGTCCATAAAGAGAGTAGACCCCCGCGTGCACAAAAGGAATCTTTTCTTCAACGCAAGCTTTATTCAGCAAGAATCTGGTAGACCAGCGGTCTAGCCCGTCGACAACCACTGTAAAAGCTTTAACGAGTTTTCTTGCGTTATCTGATGTTATGGCTTTTGGAATGGCTTCTACTTTAACCTCGGGGTTCAATTGACGAAGTTTCTTGATTGTAGAAACGCTTTTTGATTTGCCAACGTCATTGCTCCAGTGTAGAATCTGCCGATTGAGATTACTCAATTCAACGGCATCCTTGTCAACTATCGCGACATGGCCTACTCCTGCAGCGACTAGGTAGATGGATGTGGGACAGCCTAAGCCACCGGCACCAGCCACCATTACACGGGCCTTTTTTAACTTTGACTGCCCGCTTTTTCCTAACCCCTTAATCCTTATCTGACGATCGTATCTTTCCAGTTCAGTTGATGAAAACTTCATATTCTTTCCCATTTTAACATCTCGACGGAGTTTCTTAAGCTTTGAGGAAGTCTGCGACATCGTACACTATTGTGCACTCATTATGTCTGTAGATAGGCCCCCTAATTTTTCTTTAAATACTATCACGAAGTATGGTCTGGTCTCTGGGATAGAGGGAGGGGCTATATAGCCTCAACATTGTTTGTGGCACAAACGGCACAAAACTTGGAACGCCTAGTTTAAGAGATAAGCTGATTTGTCGGACAAAAAGAAAAAAATTATTGTCAGACAAAGAATTTAACTATCTCCACTTTTCCTGTCTATAGAATATATCCCATAATTTTTCTTTAATTTCTATAAACGCAAATCTGCGGTAAAAAATAAAAAGATAAATGGTTGTGTAGTATGGACGTGAGGTTATCTTAAATGAAGGAAACA
>LIHK01000053.1 GCA_001399795.1 Candidatus Bathyarchaeota archaeon BA2
TGGGGCATCTACCTCCTTCGCACAGCATACGCCTCAATAAAGGACCGCGACGTACATTGGGGTTACGACGAGAGAATGCACACGGTAGTGGGGGATGCTTATGTACGTCGCAGAATCCTACAGGATGCCCGGCTTAATCTAGAAAGTGAGATAGCTTTAAACTTAGTTCGTGACGCTGGTGAAAGCGATTACTTGCTTCTCGATGGCGCTAGCTACTTCGGTGGGGAAAGGAAGTTTTGGGTTGATTTGTATGGAAAATGCAAAGAAAAGGGAATTAAACTTCTAGCAATAAGTAAACAATCTCCAGCGCTTCACGATGAGAAAGGTCGGGACCTGGTGGCTGCGACGTACATGCTTTCTTTTCATCCTCTATGGATCTATTATCCTGTCACAAGGGCGAACATACATGAACACCTGTATGGCGACGTGTCCATCATAAAATTATGTGAAGAAAGCTCGCGCGTTTTCCGTTGCGATATAATGGAATATTTAACCCATTATCGCGAAGTACCTGAGCTAATTTCTCCACTTATATCTATCTCAGAAGATCCAAGGTGTATTGGATATCCTGTCACCCTCTGGCTTGCTCACGATTTCTCTACACCATCCGACTCAAAGCTCCTCCACCATCATGACCAAGTTGAGGAAACGCTGGCTGACGCTGGATTATTAGATGTACTCCGCATAGAAGAACTCTCGTGCAACTTTCCAGACGAACTTCATGGGGTAAAACATCCATTTGAGCGGGAGTGGATTGAACATGTCTGAGCCCGTAGGGTTTATTCGTGAAGTGAAGGGGGATGAGGTTTCCTTCTTCCTTAACCGAGGGGCTAACCTTTCGTTTGGTCAGATAGTGAGAGTAGACTCGGGCAATAGAAGCTTTTATGCGCGGGTCGTGGATGCTGGGAGTTCCTCTACGCTAAAGATGGACGAGCAACTTCGGGAAGCGGAGGGAAAGGAATCCTTCGGGCCTTACTCCAGCTATAGACACGTTGACGCCATCCTCTTTCTTGAGAAGGAAGCCGGGAGAATCCGTTCTCCAACCTTCAACCCCAACTACATGGACAAAGTGTACGCCGCCAGCCAGGAAGATTGTTCGGTTTTGAGGCTTGGTGGGGATTTGGAAATAGGGCGTTTGCGCTCTGGAGAACAGGTGCTTGGCCCCGTGGGCATAAGTGTTGAAGCTATCCCCCTCATGATGGGCATGTTTGGAATGACAGGGTCCGGAAAAACGAATTGTGAATTGATGCTTAACGCGCGGATTATAGATTCGAGTCCAAGTACTGTTGGTCTAATTTTCGACTTTGCGGGTCAGCTTCTTGAGGGTAAAGGAATAACACCTCAACGAGGTCTAAGGGATCATCCGCTCTTTCACACTAGAGTTCACTACTACTCAGCCAGAGAAAAGAAGATGCTCATTGGCTTGTATACAATTCAACCCCAAAAACTTTACACATTTTTCCCCGACATAACTCATCATCAAGTTAGGCTTGCTCAGAAGCTCTACAAGAGCTTGGGAGGCACTTGGATAGAACAGTCGCAAGAAGCCTATGGTAGAGAAGGACACAAGGGCGTGGCTGGCCTTACCGACTACAAGAGCAAAGCTGTGATAGACGCCCTTATGCTCAAACTTTCAAGTTTGTCTCCAAGCCTCTTTCCACCGTCCGACTACAGTTTCGTAGACGATGTGGTTCAGAATGTGAGCAAAGGCGTCACTTGCCTCATCGATATTTCAGGGATCAGTTTCGAGGAGCAACACCACGTGACATGCCTCACAGCTTCCAGCGTCGCCTTTCACTACAAGCGGATGTGGGAAGGTAATTTTGAAGAGTGGAAAAAGCTTCCCACCCTTCTCATAACCTTGGAAGAAGCCCATGAGTTCCTTGATCCCAACATGCCTAAAACAATATTCTCCGATATCGCTCTGACGTACCGAAAGTATCGTGTTGGGCTGAACGCCGTGACACCGCGGCCTTCAAGAATAAACCCTAACGTCTTCGCCGAGCTTTGGACCAAGGTCATTATGAAGACGGAGCTGCGTCGCGACAGGGATTACCTCACCGAAAACACGCCTTACCTGGAGTACAGCGGCACTGAGATAAAGATGCTTGATGTTGGTGAAGCCCTGCTCATCTCAGAACCGCAAATTCGATTCGCTGTTCCGATAAAGGTCATTCACTACCCTGACTACTTGGACGAGAGGGGGAGAGTCGAATATGATTTGCCGCCGTCAAAACCGCTTTCCGAAATGGATGAGAAGCTGAGGAGAATTCGTCAGGCTGGAGAGTCTCTTGTTGCGAAAGGTGAAGGTTAAACCTTAGCTTCCCTTTTCTTCAGAATTTTCAACATCTCTTCTTTAAGGCGGTATGTGTACGGCATTTTTCTTGTATCCCTCTCCAAATAACCATCTCCATAGAGCTTTTTCATAAGGCGGGCTGTGTGCTCCCTTGTAAGCCCTATCCTTTCTCTTATTTCAGGGGCCGTCTTTCCCCCCTCTTTGGCAAGGATCTCAAGTACAGCTAGTTCGGTTTCCGTTAAGGGAGCCAAGGCCTTTTCCTTTTTGATTGGAATAGCCGCCTCTATTTTTGCTTCAGATATTGGAGCTTTATATCCCACCTTTTCAATCTTCACGATCCTTTGAACTAACCGTTCTTGCGACGCTATTAAGCCGTTAACCTTCTTGTCCACCTTCTCGATTTGCGTAGATAAATTCTGTTTAATCTCGGAAACGGCTTCAATTTTACCCGCAAGATCTGCTAATCGTCTATCCTGTTTCTCCATTTTATCCACAATTTTTTTCCCTTCAAAGGAAACTACCTCTGTTTCGTGGATGGCAATACTGAGCCTATCCTCTTGCTTCTGAAACTGTCTGTTAAAACTTATGACAATGTCATCAACGACGCCCTTTGCTTCTTCATATTCCTCACTAACCCTTCTTATCCGCCTATAGTATAAGACAGACGCACCCATCGTTATGAGCAATATGGTGGCTACAACCATCAGAAGAAGATCAGAATACACTGTTTGCCCTCCTCTAAACTGTTAGATTGAATGAAAGAAGTAGATCATGCAAAATGAAATACGGGAGTAATAAAATTGTGATGCGAGTGTGATCTGCTGTGATCTGCATAACGTGATCACATATCACACTTTCGTGTGGTTTAACTTAAGTTTTATGTTTAATTAAGAGCAATTTGCCGTTATCTAAAATCGTGACATCACAAGTCACAGTCGTACCGCAAAAACTACTAGACTAGAATGCCTTGGGATTTAACAGGAAACTCCTTTGACATTACCCTTTTCTTGTTTTTATCTGCTTGACGGAATCAGCGTGTATGATGCCTCGTTATCAAAAAGGAGTTAAATTTGAGCTTGAATTCAATGTAAGCTGTATGCTGCGTTAATTATCGCCTTTATTGCTGTGAGACTTGCTGTGAAATTAACAGACATTTGGTCTGTGAGACGTTGTGATTTGTGATATCACAGGTTCTTCGACATGGTTCCTGGTTTAGATAATTGTTCTAAATTTGACTCTAGTTCTTCGCGAAGCGTGCTTATTATTCTTAAATATTCGTTTATTTCTTTTTTTCCTTTGATATCTCTGTAGGCTTTCATGTAAGTTTGCAGTTTGTTTGCAACCTCCAGATAAGGGTCGAGACCTGCGTCCTCGAAAACTCCCAAGTATCCGAGGAGGAGAATCGTATAAATAGATTGAATGACGTTTCGCCTAGCTTGCCTCAAAGTTCTGTTAAAAGCACCCCGACTTACGGCTGAAAGCCTTAATTTGGCTTTTTGGTCATATTTTAATGATTTTCCGGATATATTTTCTGCTAAAACATCAATTAAAAGCGTTTCCAGCTGCGTTTTCGTTAAATTGCTATTTTTTGCCAGTATTTTTCCAATCGGATCATTTAATGATTGTTTTATCCATTTTTGGGCCTCTTCCTTCAGGTGCAATAGTTTTGCCTCGAACCAGTCTTTAAAGGATACATTTTTGTATACTGGTAAAAAAGACTTACGGTTTTATTCCTACAGGTTATATAAATTTGTTTAACTTTCATTGCAAAAATTGCAAAAGTAAATATTTAGATAATATAAAGACACAAATTTGCAGGAAAATATATGTTGTTAAAACATTTTAAGAATGACAGAAAAGCATAGAGACATCGCGTCACCCGGTGTTCGCGCTTTCTCACAAAGTACAAGTTATTCTAAAGGGGGCATTAACTCGGAATTGGTAATCTGAATTTTACTTCGCCTAACAGTGTTCAATAGGTAGCTTAGAAAATGTGGATTAGGTGGAACATATTCGTTGATGGGGGGTGTTTCATGTTCTTGATTCCATGTTTGAGAGTAATAATTAAGGTTAATGTCCAACATCGTGATTTCTGTGATTTGTTGGAATCACGGACAGATCACGTGTGATTATCACAAATTTTCCCCTTTTCAAGAAACCTTTTTAGTTCTATTTCCATGTCCTCATTCTTTTTGGCATATAGTCTTTTCCAACAGTTCTTTATTCAAGTTCTGCTACTAGGGGCAGTCGCCTCTTGTGTTCCGTTGCTAGCCATCGTCTTTTAACGTCATTAACAATCTTCACGGGGAGTTTTAGTTGTTCAGCGATTTCTTCAGAAGTCATTGAGTGTTCTAAGCCGAACAGAATCAAATCTAAGGTCTCGTACTTAACGCCCAACTCCTCCTCTGCTAATTGATCTGGCCAAAGTCTAGGCGATGGTGGCTTCGCAACAATCTCGGCGGGAATACCTATGTGTAAGGCCAGCTGCCTAACTTGGGTCTTGTAAAGGTCCATGATGGGTGAGATGTCTGCAGAAGCGTCTCCCCATTTTGTGAAGTAACCCATCATGGTTTCAGACTTGTCTGAGCTACCGCACACTAATCTATTAAGTTTGTTGGCGTAATAGTAGAGGTAAACCATTCTAATTCTTGCCTTTACGTTGCCCTTACTAAGCTTATCTGCCGTATCATAGATTGGAAGCGATTGGAAGCACGCTTTCAATGTTGATGAAATGTCAATAACCTCTAGGTCAAAACCAAATTTTTGTGCAACTAGTTTTGCGTGTTGAATATCTATGGCATTATACGTCTCTTCTTCAGGCAACACGAGGCCCAACACCTTACGACCACCCAAAGATAGGGAGGCGAGAGCTGCTACCGTGCAACTGTCAAGTCCCCCAGATACTCCCAAAACTACACCACTCGCTCCACTTTTTTCCACATAATCTGTGATAAATCGCTTAATTCTAGCCTCAACCGACGGCAAGTCCAGTTTCAAAGAGTCGCTCGTCAACTTCAACATGGCCACCTTGCACTTTATTATTGACTTCCCACTTTATAATTTCACACTTCATGGTTATTAGATAGAGAATGACAGCTTAGCAACAGCGTCGCTGAGATGTATCAGTTTAGGGCAAATATTTAAGCTATAATGATATACTTGGACAGTGGTAAAACGGCTAATCTTAGCTGTTGTGCTGGTGACAAGGGAATTAGTATGGGTAGAAGGCGAAGAAAAGTAGTTCGTATCCCCAAAAAGCGGCTACCTAAGGTTTACTTATGTCCGAAATGCGGAAAAGAAGCTATTAGTGTCGAGATATTAGAGGGTAGGGCGTCCGCTAGGGTGCGGTGTGGAAGCTGCGGCTTGACGGATGAACTGTCCATTAGGCCTGCCTTCCGAGAGATTGACGTGTACTGCCAGTTCACCGACAAATTTTATTCCGGAGCATCCAGTGCATAGTGGGATCACGTATGGTTGGACCTGTGGAAAAATATTTACTGGATAAAATTGGGCAAGATGGAGCGGTTCACATCACTCTTGTTGATCCCGAGAAGGTAACTCCCTCTTCCGTATCCCACATAGTTCGTGAAGCCGAATCCTGCAAAACAGCGGCTATCATGGTCGGCGGGTCAACCGTTGTTTCAACATCTCGTTTGGACAGAGTTGTAAAAGCCATAAAGAAAACTGTGAACATTCCTGTAATTCTTTTCCCAAACAACATAACCGGCATCAGCAAGCACGCTGACGCCATATGGTTCATGTCTCTCCTCAACTCCTCAGATCCCTACTTCCTCACGGGCGCTCAAGTCTTGGGTGCACCCACCATCAAAAAATTCGGTTTGGAACCCATCCCTCTCGGCTACATAGTTGTCGGAGAGGGCGGTGCAGTGGGCGTTGTAGGGAAGGCTGTTCCAATTCCATACGATAAACCTGAACTTGCTGCCGCACACGCCTTAGCGGCGCAATATTTTGGTATGCGATTCGTGTACCTAGAGGCGGGATCCGGCGCCAAACAACCAGTGCCAAACAGTATGATAAAGGCCGTGAAGAACGCCACTAGTATCTCCTTAATTGTAGGCGGAGGCATAAAAACCAGTGAACAAGTAAGGGAAATAGTAAGGGCTGGAGCAGACGTCATCGTGACAGGCACCGTTGTAGAAGAATGTGGTGTAAAAGGCAAAATTATGGAACTGGTGGAAAATACGAAATGCCGTGGGAAGGGCGTGCGAGGACCTACTTAATCAAAACTGCTTGACAACTCGAACAATTGGCTTCTCTCTTTTGTCTGTTTTGTGTTAGAAAAATTCAATACTTGCCTCATGAAACCCTACCTGAAGGGGGACTATTTTGGTAGTCAGGATGAGTAAAGAGTATCAGCAATACGCAACTGCTTTAGAAAAAGGACTTGAAAGCATATACGAGGTTGCGAGAAAGGCAAGAGAGAAGGGATTAGACCCAGCCATTAGCCCCGAGCCTGAAGTAGCAAAGGATTTAGCCGAACTTGTTGAGGGACTTGTTGGTCCTCCCGGGGTTGCTGAAAGTATACGGGATTTGGGCAAGAAGTTGCCGCGCGAAGAGCTTGCCTTCAAGATTGCTGAACAGATCATTTATGGAAAGTTTGGGCACATGGACGCGCGTGAAGCAGCCGAGCAGGCGATAAGGACAGCCCTCGCCATATTAACTGAGGGAATTACCGCTGCTCCTTTGCAAGGTGTGGCGCGAGTAGCCATCAAATTTAATCCTGATCGAACAAGATACCTTGCAATTTACTACGCCGGTCCAATACGTTCTGCAGGTGGCACTGAGCAGGCCTTAACATTAGTGATCGGAGATTTTGTTCGCCGCCTGCTCGGTTTAGATCGTTACAAACCAACTGAGGAAGAGATTAGGCGTTTTATAGAAGAAGTGCGCCTATTTGAGCGGGCGGTGGCTCGGTTCCAATATCGTGTTTCTGACGAGGAGTTAAGGAGGACTCTTGAGTCCATTCCAGTGGAAGTTACTGGCACAGAATCAGATCCGATTGAAGTCTCATCCTTCCGTAACCTGCCCCGCATCGAGACAAACCGAGTGCGAGGAGGAGCGCTCCGCGTTGTAAACGATGGGGTCGTAGGGCGCTCCGCAAAAGTGTGGACGATCGTTGAGAAACTAGGAATAGAAGGATGGGACTGGTTGAAAAGAATAAGGGAAATTGAGGAAAAAAGAACGGCGGGATTTATGGAAGACATCATCGCCGGCCGTCCCATCTTCTCATTTCCGTCTAGACGTGGAGGCTTCAGGCTTCGCTACGGGAGGGCTAGAAACACAGGCTTGGCAGCGGTGGGTATTCATCCGGCGACTATGATGGTTCTTCAACAATTTCTAGCCGCAGGAACGCAGTTGCGCATCGAAGGGCCGGGAAAGGCTGGGGTTGTCGTTCCCGTAGATGCGATAGAGCCTCCAGTTGTACGATTAAAAGATGGGTCTGTCGTCCGCGTTTCAATTCAAAATTTTGAAAAGATAAAAAATGTGGTTGACAAAATTCTATTTCTTGGCGACATTCTCATAGGATTTGGCGACTTCTTATATAACAATAAAACCCTCCTTCCGTCTGGTTTCACTGAAGAATGGTGGCGTGAAGAGTTCCGCTCTGTTATCAAAAAGAATTTTAATGACGATTTAGAAGAGGCCGCAGCAGCCGTGAAGATTCCTGCCAGTCGTCTTGAAGGCATGTTGAACGACTCATTTAAAAATAAGCCGACCGCCAAAGAAGCGATAACGTTAGCCTTAAATTTCCAAGTGCCTCTTCACCCGTCCTTCACGTTTTTCTGGTCCAGTATTTCCTCTGAAGATTTCCAAAAGTTGCGGAAATGGCTCTTAAGTTCAAAAAGTCAAGTTGAGGATGAGGTTGTCCAAGAAATAACTGGCGTGAAGAACGAGGAGATAAAAGGGCTTCTTGAAAGGATATGTGTGCCGCATAAAATCGTTGAAAACAAAATTAAAATAGAAAACGATGAAGCATATATCTTCGCTTTTTGCCTTGGTCTACATACCCCTAAAGCGAGGATAGTTCGCACAGAAACCGTCTTTAAAATCATTAGAAAGCTTACTGGTGTTGTTATCAGAGAAAAAGCTCCGACTCTTGTCGGCGCCAGGATGGGGCGCCCGGAAAAGGCTAAGAGACGGGAGATGAGGCCGCTTGTTCACGTGCTTTTCCCTGTTGGGCTGGCTGGTGGGTCTCGCCGAAACATTTCAGAAGCGTTGAGCAAAGTTTCGATTGAAGTTGACCTTGTTAAGCGGCAATGTCCAGACTGTAAAACATCAACCTTTAAAATAAAGTGTCCAAATTGCGGCGCGGAAACTACTTTGGAAAAATCTTGCCCTCAATGTGGGAGGCGTCTAAATCAAGGCTTTTGTCCAGTTTGTAAAGTACCAACAAGAAGCTACGGGAAACAATCGATTAATCTTAAGGAGTTAATGGATGAAGCTTGCAGAAAGCTAAATCTTCCCATCCCTGACCTTGTTAAGGGCGTAAAGGGTTTAACAAATGAAACAAAGACAGTGGAGACTCTTGAAAAGGGGATTCTGCGGGCGAAACACGACCTATCCGTTTTCAAAGACGGAACAATAAGGTTCGACGCCACAAATGCTCCATTAACGCATTTTAAAGCAACTGAAATCGGCGTGTCTGTTGAAAGACTTCGACAGCTTGGCTACTACTACGACAGCAATGGAAACAGCTTAACCGACCCCGATCAGATATGTGAACTTAAGGTGCAGGACGTGGTTATTCCACTAAAATGCGCGGAATATTTTGTTCGCGTAGCAAACTTCATAGACGAACTTCTGGAAAAGGTGTACGAGTTACCCCCATACTACGAAGTTAAACGGGTTGATGACCTAGTTGGGCGTCTGGTTGTGGGCTTGGCTCCCCATACCTCCGTAGGCATCCTCGGGAGGATCATAGGTTTCACTCGTCTTAACGTTTGTTATGCTCATCTCTTATGGCATTCGGCGAAGCGCAGGGACTGCGACGGCGACGAGGATACGCTGATGCTGGCTTTGGACATGGTCTTGAATTTTTCTAAGGATTATTTGCCTGCTCAGATAGGTGGGATAATGGACGCGCCTCTGTTCATTATTCCTGTGGTGAATCCCTTAGAAGTGCAAAGGCAAGCTCATGAGGTCGATGTTGCTGCCGCGTATCCATCACTGTTTTATGAAAAAACTTGGGAGAAGGCGGCACCCCAAAGAGTAAGCAAGCTCATAAACCTGATTGGGCACCGATTAAACACTGAGGCTCAGTTTCAGGGCTTCAAGTACACGGTTCCGGTTTCTGACATCAACATGGGCAACGATGAAAGCATGTATAAGAGATTGAAGCGAATGGTTGACAAGCTGAACAGTCAGCTAGCTTTGGCGGAAAAAATTGAGGCTGTGGATGCTGGGACTGTTGCTAAAAAGGTTTTGACCACGCACTTTGTTCGCGACATAGCTGGCAACCTAAGGGCTTTCACCACTCAAAACTTTCGATGCAAATCCTGCAACAAACGGTTCAGAAGACTACCTCTCCGAGGCAAGTGCCCAGAGTGTGGAGGTGCCATAACCCTAACCGTCTATCGCGGGGGGATTGAGAAATACTTGGAGGCGGCGCATCAACTTATTCAGAAGTACGGTCTTTCCGACTATTACGCTCAAAGACTTTCCCTAGTTGAAGATGAAATCAGTTCATTGTTCGAGGGCAAGAAACCAAAACAAATCAGCCTCGCAGACTTCATCGCCTAACAGAACTGGTGAAACTTTTTCTGTGTTAACGGATAATTTGTTTTGAGGAACCATGTTTAAGATAGCCCACCATCCCAAGGCTTTTTTAACCCTGAAGAGAAACGTTCGAAAGGGCTTACTTGCCAGAACGAAGATAGTTTTAGTCCTTGAGAAGAAGGCTTCAAACGCCAAAATCGTCGCGCAAGAAACCGGTTTAAGCTACGTGTCGGTTCTTCATCATCTTCATCTTCTCGAGACTGAAAACATTCTCACGTGTAGGGGCAAGAGACCGTACCTTTGGGAATTAACTGGCGCTGGACAGCAAAGACTGACAAACCTTAAGGAAACTTAAAAGGAACACCTGCATGGGATTTCTTGACACTTGGGGCACTTATTATTGTATTTTATTAATGCGGCTTTCTCCAAATCTATGTTAACAACGTTTGCTAGGGACGCCAGCCAGGCGAGAACATCGGCAAACTCGTCTTCCATAGCCTTCGTATTCTTTTCCTTTAAAGCCTCCCCCAACTCCTCTATTTCCTCCACAAGCCAATCGAATGTTCCAACCGCTCCGCGCTCATAATCTCGGTGAAAATAAATCCGGTGCATCATATTCTGAAACTCACGAACGTGCATGTCTCCCAATCTCTCCAACAATAATAGCCTACATCTCTTTCTATATTATGCCTTTAAATTTCATAAGGCCTACCTGTCCTTTCTCAAGGATATGTATCACTTCCACACACCTTCTTTCTAAGTAGGCGGTGAGGAAACGGCGGTGGCAATATTTCGGATTCTTCTCCATGCACATGACGCATACACGCCTTTCCATCGCATGGTCAAGAAGTTTCTCTACGCCTTCTCTAAACAAATCAGTTTCCATGTGGGCCTCGTATCCGCCTCGGCGATATCCACCCAGTTCCTTTCCAAGCCAAACGTACTCGACTCCATGCTCTGGCAACCAATTTTCCATCTTCTCTCTCTTAAAATGCTCAATCTTGGATGTTGGAAAACTGCGAATGTCGACCAAAACCTCGATGTTATGTTCTGAGAGTAAGGCTAGGAATTTTTCAATAGATGTATTACTGTGTCCCACGGTCCATACCGTAGTTTGCCGCATTTTCAAGGCAACAACACACCCTACGTTAGCCTTTTCTAAGTTTCGCCATGCCCCTTTTCACCTTTTCTCACCCTTTTGCACACCAACCTGTTCAGCAAAAGCCGTTTCAACACCGCACAATGGAATAAGGAGAAAGGTATCAAGCTCACCGCGACTGGTGGCGAGAATGTTGGATAGTATATACTGGTCTAGCTAGGGGGTCTATCTACAGAGAGAAGAAACAAAGACCTTTAAGTGTAAAAGATTCGCATCTAAACCATAACCACAGAAGATTTTTATAGAATTCTTTTCTCTTCTAATAGACTGGAAAGGTGAAAGTTATGTCTTGGGAATACTTCCCAGAATGGTTCAGAAGGAGAATGAGACGTTCCCCATTCTTCAGAAGCTGGTTCTTCGGAGACATCGACGAAATGATGAGAGACATAGAAGAAATGATGGAAAGAGAATTCAGAGAATTCACAACTCGCGTCCCAAAGGACATGGTTCGTGAACGCAAACTCCCAGACGGTTCGACCGTACATGAGTGGGGGCCCTTTGTCTACGGCTACAGTATGACCATTGGACCAGACGGAAAACCAAAAATAAGGGAGTTCGGCAACGTCAAACCCTCACTAAAACCAGAAGCCTTTGGACTAACCAGACCCAGCCTTGATATGAAGGAAGAACGTGAACCCCTAATAGACATCGTTAGCACCAACGGCGAAATCAAAGTCGTAGCCGAACTACCCGGGGTTGAAAAGGAAGACATCAAGCTGCATGGAACAGAAGACACGTTAACAATCTCAGTCGACACTCCGAAACGTAAATACTTCAAAGAAGTTGAAATGCCAGCGAAAATCAACCCCAAAGAAGTCAAAACCAAATACAGGAACGGTGTTCTAGAGGTTACGATGCCTAAAATCAAAGAGAAAAAGAAACCCAAAGGGGAGCCAATAAAAATCGAATAAGTAATCGTCCTCGATTACCATCCATTCCTTTGACTGAACGTAATAGACCTTTTTACATTAGACTGACCCCATTTTTTTAATCAATTTGGAGAGAACCCATGAAAAAACCTACAGAAATCAATGTGCTCGAAAACGTTTGCAAGGAAGCGAAAGATAAGGGTCGGCTAACAGGCGCTCATCTAACCCGGCTTTCCATGGCTTTTGGCTCACGCTTTACAAAGGCTTGGGAAGCACTGAAGGAGGAAAGAGTCAAAAAATACGTTTTTAAGCCGAGTGGTAAAGTTGTTTGGATCGTGGTCGGAAGAGAGCGCGATTACCTTGTCATGCCCGTAGCTGACTTTTGTTCATGCGACGACTTTTACTTTCGCGTGATGGATAAGGAAGTGCACCTGTGTTATCATCTTATCGCGCAAAAGATTGCAGAAGCTTTAGCGTGGTATGACAAGGTGGAGGCAAATGATGATCTCTATGATTCCTTGATGGAGGAGTGGAAAAAAGTTACACCTTAAATAATCCATCTCTCAAATATAAAAAGGTGAGGACGCCTCATGGATCCGGAAACATACTTCATAATGATTATCTTACCTCTCCTAATGGTGTTAACCTTCATAGCCCTCATCCTAGGCTTTCTATACATAATTTACGGTAAAGAAAAAGAACCTGAACCTGACTAATTCAAAATATTTTCTATCAGGTTCGTCTCCGCAACATAATAAACAGAATCAGAACAATTGCTAAAGCAACGGCTAACAAAATCGCAAAAAATGCATATTGTCCGGCGCCAAATCCTATCGGAGGAAGAGGTGGTATAAAAACCACGAATCCAGCGCCGGCGGGCACTCCAAAGAAGACAGCTGCGATCACCATGAGGATCATTCCTATGAACATGAGGATGAAACCCAACAGAAATAGTTTAAACGGAGCTGGCCATGGGAAAGCCTCCACTTGAGCTTCCCGCCTGAGATGGTTATAGCAATCTAGGCAAACCCATGTGTTTGGTTCAAAGCAAAACTGGCAAACCTCGTGGCCACATTCTTGGCAGACATATCTAGCCGCTCGCTTGCCGCAGATCTCGCATGTTCTGATCCGCATGCCAGACTTCCCTCTTCACTTAAACGCATAGTGAGAAAACGCTACGACAATCAGTATAAGCGTAATTAGGGCTATGGATAAGAGGAGGAGAACTTTAACCGATTCTTTATCAGTGCCAAAAACTATCGGGAGGGGTCCAATGATCACCGCGCCTCCGCCCCTAACTTTTCCCTTCCCTCTAATAGCGGTAAAAGCTAGGAGGATAACAGCAGCGAAGGTTATGACAAAACCGATGAAAAGTAGAATGGCTCCCGCGTTGAACAATAATTGTTCGTTCATCTAGACAGTCACTTCTTCGATAATCAAAAGAAAGGGGATTTAAATAAACCTTAACGCAGTATCTTACTCGTTCCGACAACCCACAGTGAAGTAAAATGAGTTTAGAGGAGATCATTAAACAAATCCTGTCGTCTAGACCAGACCTCACACGCGAAGAAACCCTCAAAATGATTGAAAAGAAAAAGAAGGGCGCGGGAGAATTTTTCACAGATGAGGCTGCGGCGCGCATTGTCGCTTCAGAGTTGGGAGTTGAAATTTTTCGCGAGCCTCTTCGACTCGAAGTTTTGATTCGAGATCTTGTTTCTGGCTTGAGTGACGTAACGGTATCTGGACGCGTCATCATGCTTCATCCTCCAAAAACTTACACTCGCTCAGACCGCACTGAGGGAAAGTTTGCTCGTTTGCTTATCGCAGACAAAAGTGGAACGTTGAAGCTGATTCTGTGGGACGATAAGACAGACTTGGTAGAGACTGGAAAAGTTAAACAAGGGCAAATCATCAAGGTTTCGCATGGATACGTACGCGAGGGGTTGGATGGAAAGCTGGAGTTGCATGTTGGGTTACGCGGAGACATTCAAATTTCTCCACCAGACGCCGTGGATAGCGAATACCCTCTCATCACACAATTCATAGAAAAACTCAAAGTGACTGAAATAAAGAAAGAAGATGGTCCAGTAGTCGTTGAAGGAACCATTGCAACGACTCCTGTTATAAGGGAAGTTGTCACATCGCGAAATGAGAAGGTCGCGGTTGCCTCCTTCGAATTAAGGGATGAAACTGGAGAAATCAGGGTTTCAGCGTGGAGGAAGTTGGCAGAGGTTGCGAAGGATTTGACTGTTGGAACTCGCATTAAAATAAGAAACGCCTATGTAAGGAAGGGTTTCGCCGATCAGTTAGAATTAACCTCTCGCGCTTTCACATCAATAGAAGTCTTGACTGAAACGGGGAAGTAGTTATTTTTCTTTCTCAACTTCTTTGATCACGTCTTCCATTATTTCTAGACCCGCGTCTACGAGTTCTCTAGTTATGACCAGTGGCGGCGCTATCCTAAGCGTGGAGGCACCGCAAGTTATGATGGATATTCCTCGTTTCCAACACCTCATCATGATCTCCCTCACCTTATCCACCCCTGGGCTCTTAGTTTCTTTATCTTCTACAATTTCGGCGCCTATCATCAGGCCCTTCCCTCGAACATCCCCAACGATCTCGCATTCTTCTTTCAGGTCTTGCAGCCGCTTCGTAATGTAGTTGCCCTGTTTTTCAGCGTTTTCAAGAAGTCTCTCCTCTTTAATCACATTGATGACTGCCAGCGCTGCGACGCAGGACAAGGGGTTTCCTCCAAAGGTGCTGGCGTGGGAGCCACGCTCCCAATCCATCAGGCGGGCTCGTGCCACCGTGGCGCCCAGGGGAAGCCCCGACGCTATGGCTTTGGCTATGCAAACGATGTCGGGTTCGACCTTCCAATGTTCAATAGCGAACCATCGTCCAGTTCTGCCCGTGCCTGACTGAATTTCGTCGTCGATTAAAATGAAGCCATATTTGTCGGCTAGCTTTTTGAGGTGTTGGAAATATTCTGGAGGAGGAACTATGTATCCACCCTCTCCCTGGATGGGTTCAAAAACAATGCCAACAACCTCTTCTGGCGGCACGTAACTTTGCAAAACCAACTCATCGATGAAGTCTACACACCAATAATCACATTCTGGATAGGATAGTTTGAAGGGACAGCGATAACAGTAGGGATAGGGGACATGTGTTACTCCAGGAAGCATAGGGAAGAAGTACCTTCTTTGAACAAGTTTGCTCCCTGTAAGGGACAGTGCCCCTAACGTTCGACCGTGGAAGCCGCCTACAAAGGCAATGAATCGATGCTTGCGAGTGTGCCACTTCGAAAGCTTGACAGCCGCCTCCACAGCCTCTGCTCCGCTGTTTCCAAAGCATACTTTTTTCTCAAATCTCCCCGGGGTTATTTCAGACAATTTTTCAGCCAAGTCCACAACTTCTCTATAGTAGAAGTCGGTGTTAGAGTAGTGTAGAAACCTGTCGCATTGGTTTTTTATTGCGTTGACAACCTTGGGGTGCCTATGCCCCACGTTTAGGCAGGCTAACCCGGAGTTGAAGTCGAGGTACTCGTTTCCATCTACATCCCTTAAAATGCAATCCTTTCCCGATTCTATAACAAGTGGATAATAACGAATGTAGGAAGGTGAAATACAAGCCTCGTCTCTTTTAACGAGTTCTCTCGCCTTCGGACCTGGTGGACGAACAACAATCCTTGGATAGCCACTCATATGTCCCACCATTGGAATACTCATTAATAACGAAGCATATTTTATAGCTATCTACGCTGCGTTGAGAGGTAAAAGGTTAGAAGTACCTTTACAATGAACTAAGCTTAAAACTGAATTCAGTCACTGAGAGAAACTACTTGGACCCGGCTTTGGCTGCCGTTATTTCCATTGTTGAAACGTTTGATTTTCGACCTTCCCTAACCAGTTCCTCAGTGCCTATGTCAATCTTTTTTACTTGTAAATCCTTGACAAAGGAATGTCGAAGCAATTCAACGGTGTCAACTGCTCTACTGATCGCCCGCCCTCTCGCTTTGACCACGACTTGCTTTTCGCCCGCGTTAAAGAAAGTTATGCAGGCAATCACATAGTTCATTACCGGTTTTCTGCCAATGAGAACAACGTTTTCGCCTTTGGTTCCTTCTTTAGCTACTTTCTTTTTTTCGGGTTTTTCAGGTTCCGCCTGTTTTTTTTGCGCCAAGTTCACCCACCTCTTCATTGACAACAACGTTTGTTATGAATTTAAATTTATAGGAGTTGTAGTTTCTTATAGTTTTTCCAGTGATTTATTAATCTAACGCTGAAGTTCGTTGCTCGTCGCGTAGACGGTTTTTCTCCACCGAGACCGTAGGCCTAGATCAAAGCCTTATGGCACTAATTGGGGAATCTATCCTCCTGGGGCACCGTGGAATGGGACGTTTTTCCAGAGGACGTCCCGCCAGTCTTCTTCTGTTATGGTTTCTCCTCGAACGAGAATTTCTAGGACTTTCTTTAAGAGTTCGTGGTGTCTTTTCTCATCTAACAATATTGCGTACTGGTGCCCCCAAAACTCCCTTGACAGTTGGATTTCCTATGTCCGTTAAGGCGCTATTTAACGATTCCACAATCTTGTTTTCAATCTTAATTTGCTCCTTAAGAAAAACTACTAATTCATCCTTTGAATTCAAAACATTCGCCTCCCCTCTCAAGAACAGTCAAATTCGAAGCATAAATTTTCGGCATTTTTTCCTCCAAATTCTCTGCGCACAGCGACTCTAAGTGTTGCGGCAATTTCATATTCTTTTTAGAAAAATGTATATGTCGGGTTTTTCAATTAGGTTGAAAAGGCTTTACGGTGGAAAATGCCTTGAAAAAAATGTTAGAAGTCAGATGGCACGGCAGAGGCGGTCAAGGAGTATGGACAGCCAGCGAACTTCTTGCACGAGCAGCAATCAGCGAAGGAAAATACATTCAATCATTCCCAGAATTCGGTCCAGAGAGAATGGGGGCACCAATACGTGCCTTCACAAGAATTGGCAACGAACCAATCCAGATGCACTGCGCAGTTTACAATCCAGACGTAGTAGTTGTTATAGACCCATCATTACTGAAGGCTGTTCCAGTGACAGAGGGACTAAACGATGAGGGAATCCTTATCGTTAATTCTAAAGAACCCCCAGCGGAAATACGTGAAATGTTGAAAGTAGAAAGAAGAAAAATTTGGACAGTTCCAGCCACAGAAATCGCTATCAAGATTCTAAACAGTCCCATCACGAACACGGCTATGTTAGGGGCTGTTGCCCGAATAACGGGAATAGTTAGTTTAGAAAGCGTTGAAAAAGCTGTTTCGGAACTTTTCAGCGGAAGTATCGTGGAAAAGAATATTGGTGTCATAAAAGAAGCCTACAAGGAGGTAAAATCAGAGTGACAACTCAAGAAAAAGTGTGGAAAGAAATTCCTATGGCTGGCGTCTGCTGGAAACCTAGCACCCAGTATTTGACTGGAGACTGGAAAACCTACAAGCCAATACGGGATTTAGAAAAATGCACGCGCTGCGTATTATGCGTGCTTTTCTGTCCAGATGGAGCAATCCATTGGAAACCAGAGAAAGAAGACATAGAGTTTGATTTTAATTTCTGCAAAGGCTGTGGGATATGCGCCAACGAATGTCCAGTAGATGCCATTGAAATGAAGCTTGCCGAGGAGACGTGAGAAAATGGCTGTTGCTAAACAGAAAATGTTAGCTTTAAACGGAGACGAAGCAGTTGCGTATGCCGTGAAACAATCAGATGTAGATGTTGTAGCGGCGTATCCAATAACGCCTCAGACTATAATTGTGGAACGATTCAGTGAATACGTAGCCGACGGAGAAGTTGACACAGAATTTGTTTGTGTTGAATCTGAACATAGCGCGTTAACCGCATGTTTAACAGCGGCAGCCACAGGTGCGAGAGCTTTTACAGCAACAGCTTCCGCTGGATTAGCCTTAATGCATGAAATTTTATACGTAACCTCAGGATGTCGCGCACCCGTAGTAATGGCAATTGTTAACAGAGCTTTATCAGCACCACTAAACATTCACTGCGACCATTCAGACAGCATGGTTGAACGCGACTGTAGCTGGATACAGATTTATGTGGAAAACTCGCAAGAAGCATACGATTCTATAATTCAAGCTTTCAAAATCGCTGAAAACCAAGAGCTCTTGCTACCAGTAATGGTAGGACTAGACGGTTTCACATTAAGCCACACATTAGAAAACGTGCAAACACTGCCAGATGACTTAGTGAAAAAGTTCGTTGGAACGCGCAAATTTCCACTTGTAACCAGCCATGAAGGAAAAAATGTGCCTTTCAAACTTGACCCAAAAAAACCCATGACAATTGGTCCTATAGACCTATATGATTACTATTTCGAGCATAAGAGGCAACAAGAAGAAGCCATGCAGATTGCCCCTAAAATCATCCAACAAGTGCATAAAGAATATGCCAAGATAAGCGGGAGACGTTACGGAAACGGATTAATTGAACCATACCATCTTGAAGATGCTGAAATGGCAATAGTCTGCGTAGGGTCAACCTCCGGAACAGTCAAAACCGTCGTAAACGAACTTAGATCAAAAGGAACAAAAGTAGGTTTGCTCAGGCTTCGCACTTTCAGACCATTACCAGTAAAGGAAATAACCAAAGCATTAGAAAATGTGAAAGCAGTAGCTGTTATGGATAGAAGTCTAAGCTTTGGAGGACACGGCGGAGCAGTATTCCATGAAATACGCCACGTTTTATACGACGCGTCTAAGCATCCCTACGTAGTGAACTACATTTACGGGCTCGGTGGAAGAGACACAAGTCCAAACCTTATACAAAAAATCTACCGAGACCTGCAAAGAATACTAGAGACTCAACAGATTGAGAAGCCAGTGCAATTTATTGGATTAAGGGAGTGAAAGGAGGAATGGAAATGTTTTCCGAATGGAAATTCGCTGCAAAAGACATAGCTGAAAAACCAGATTTGTTCACGTCTGGACACAGAGCATGCGCAGGCTGCGCATCCGCAACAGTTCTCAGACTAATCATGAAGGCTACGATGGGACCGACAATAGTGACAACCGCAACTGGATGCATGGAAGTGGCTTCAACCATTTATCCTTACACATCGTGGAAAATTCCTTGGATACACACTGCCTTTGAAAACGCAGCAGCAAACGCTTCAGGAATCGAAGCTGCCCTCAAGATATTAAAGAAGAAGGGACGAATACCACAGGAACAGGTGGATGTCATTGCTTTCGCCGGTGACGGTGGCACCTACGACATCGGCATTCAAGCCCTTTCAGGGGCAGTTGAAAGAGGACACGACTTCCTTTACGTACTATACGATAATGAAGCCTACATGAACACGGGCATACAGAGAAGCGGAGGAACACCTCTCGGAGCCTCAACAACTACTTCACCAGCCGGCACGGTCATGCCTGGAAAACTAGAACCCAAAAAGCCAATAACAGAGATTATAGTCGCCCATAACATACCTTACGCTGCAACAGCGTCACCCTACTATTGGAGAGACTTGATAGCAAAAGCCAGAAAAGGAATTGAAGTAAACGGTCCAGCATTTCTGCATGTATTTGCGCCCTGTCCAAGAGGGTGGCGAAGCGACATAAGCAAATCAATTGAGCTTTCATGTCTAGCTGTAGAAACCTGCGTCTTTCCGTTGTGGGAAGCAATAAACGGCGAATACCAACTGTCCGCACCAAGCAAAGCGATAGCTCTAAAACCGGAAAGAAAGAAGCCAGTAAGAGAATATTTGCAAATGCAAGGACGCTTTAGACACTTGTTCACCCCGAAATTCGAAAAGGTAATTGATGAAATCCAACGCATAACAGACGAACGATGGCAACGCTTACTCAAGAAATGTAGTATGGCTCTAAATTAGAAACATGAAAAGGAGAATCAAAAGAACACTAGCCACCGAGAACAGAGATACGGCAAGTCTTTTGGCTTGTTTCGCTGTTTTATCAGCTACAAGGCACAGCTCCTCTATTTGCTTCTCCCCAATGACGTTGACGTTATGTATTATTTCTGTGCGCCACGATGCCTCTACAGGTTCCATACTGTCTAACGCCTTTACCGCAGCTTGCCTAATGTAATTAATCAGCTTTGATTGATTTATAACCTCGCCTATGGGGTGATAGCCACGCGCTGTTCGCACGACACCGCACACCGAGTGGGTGTCGGTGGTGAGAACCTCTCCGTCAACGATGCCGACTTCTCCAAGCTCTGAGAGGATTTTTTCTCGCAGTCCAGATATCATGTTGTTTCCATCGATGGTTACATAAGCTGCTTTCTGGTCGCCGACCCCTGTTACAATCACGCTTATCCCTCCATGCCCCATGCCCTCTTTCAAGGCGAACTCCTTAGGAACAACCGTTGCCGCTCCTACTTCGAACGGGAAACGTTTATAACTCAGCGCTTTTTTGAGGCTAGCCATAGCAGCCTTTCTAAGGGAGACAACAGCTTCGTTAACGTTGAAAGAACCCTCGATACTGTTGTGAGCGTCTATGACAAGGGCGGAAAGCCCTTGCTTTTCAGCCTCTTTGACAATGAACAAATCTAACTCTTGAGGAAGATCTTCCATGCTTTTTGGCGCGATAGTTAACGTAAGAAGGGCGCAGTTTCCAAATATTTGGCAGTTCGCCGTTGCCTCGTTTTTTCTGGTTCGCACGAAGGGAGTAGCCTTAGAATAGATAGGTGAAGAATCAATAAAGCCAAGTATGCCTTCCACAACTCGTTGACTTTGAAACTGAGAAGAAAGGTCGAGTTCGTGTCCAACCAATCCGTGAGGAACAGAAACTACGCATTGAAGTTTGTTTTCTAGCGTGGTTTGAATTAAAGAGGGGAGGAAGCTGCTTCCAAGATTTTTGAAGGGCCCCGGATGCAAAGCTGGAACAACCATCACCGCCTTTATCCTTTTGTTGGCTCTGAAGGTCAGCATGGAAACCCTTACGTTTTGTTCGTTGCCAAGCTTTTCAAAGAAGGCTTCAAGGGGCGCATTCAAGCCTTCTGTCCAATTGGCGAAAAAGGCCTTGAACAGGGAGGAAGAAGGTATTCCAAGGGTTCTTTTACCAACGCGATCTAGGAAGTAGGTGAAAAGAAACATTGTCAGCACAGCTATGACGATTGAAATTAGGAAAAAGATGGGAAGTTGTGCCTCAGGATCGTATCCAATTACGGAACCCATAAAAAAGATGGGAATGGTGCACAAAGCGGGTTGTAAGAGTGAGGAAAAAAATATTCTTCCGAAGTCAGCGAAGGATATTGTAAAAAACACTAACAAACGAAGCATTAGTACTCCGCAAAAACCCAAAAAGAAAAATCTAACCCAAAGATTTTTTTGATTTTCAAGAAAGACGCTTATTAAACTGCCAAGAAAAATAACCCCAAACCATATCAAGCAGGAGAAAAGGGAAAGGGCAGAGCAGCGTCTCAAATTGAAAATAGGATCCCTTTTCATAGAACTGTGACTAATCACAAAGTCGGATGATAAGGTGACGAAAAGGAAGATTCCACCGAACATTAAGCTTAGAATAAGCCCGTAGTAAGAGAGATGAAATGGTAGAATCGCCAGAGTACCACCGAGTACACACAATGCGCAAAGTAAGAAAACGATTCTAGCGTGGGATGGAAGCGTAAAGAGTGACGAATAACGCTTCAATGCTTTGCTAATGTACCCGTCCAATGAAACGCCGTAGGCCAACCATATCTCCTCGCTTATATCCATCTTGGGAAGAGAGTTCAAAAATCTTGAGGTACAAACCGTGACTTAACGATATCTAATGACTGACGCGTCTTTATGAAGAGAAAGAAGACAGAATTTACAAAATCCCGGACGATACGAACAAAATGGCACAGGTGTTTTATGATAAAGTAGCGAAAAATAAAGATTAAGGTGATCAAAAGGACCTACAAAAGGTTGGTTGGTCGGTCTGAGAGGCAGGGACAAAAGTTTTTATGCTTTAATTATGGTAACATTCTGTAGAGGATCATGTCTAAAACTGGTCCGCCTCCAACAGTGTTTCATATTCTCGAGCGGAGCATAGGTCGAAGAATGGTGGCAATCTTAGATCCTGCGTACGGATTTGAAGGAACATTAGTCGCCGTTACGCGAGAACCGCCTGGAATCTGGCTCTCTAACGCTGAAGTTGTAACGTTACGGTCGACGATAGCTCAGCCAATACCTCAGGTGGTTAGTAAGGAGCAGAGGAGTGAGGTTTTCATTAACCTAAATTCTGTTCAACGTATTGAAGTTTTACACGAAAGTTGACGCCTACTAGAAGAACATTTGGGCTAAAATGCAGACCAGCACTAACGCCACTCCCATGATTACAGCTAGTTCGGGTTTTACCCTTATGCCCCTAGTCTCTTCCTCGAAGAATCTTAATAAACCAGCGCTCTGGGCAGGCATAGGTGATCTCCTTTCTCGTTTCTTCTCTCTTCTTTTGCTCATGGTTGTGGTTTCCTAAGCTCTATTTTATACCTCTTAAAGTCTTGTTAATTAAAGTTGTGTTGTCGTTTATTTGCCTCTATTTCTCTCTAGCCCCTCTAGGGGTAAGGGTATATATATACCATCAACATTCCTAAGCGCATTCGCGGTCATAATTCCCCTTCAGTGGTTAGCTTAGGGTTTTTAGCTGGTTAACGGTTCCTAAGAAGGTTCCGTCGAGGAGGTATGTTTCTGCATCGTCCATGTTAATGCTTCCTGAACGCAGAACCGGACCGATGAAGGCTCTGGACCTCACGTCTTTTCCTAGGCTTTTTTTGTTAATTGGCTGGCCTCCGAGGGACTCGTTGAAGGAGGGCATTATGACAAGCCGTGAGGTTCTTAGCCTTACTTTGAAGTGGTCATGCAATAAAGCGGCAGGGTCAGCGTTAGCGTCAACTCTAATGCCTAAGCGTTCAAGCAAGGATTTAGCCAACAGCACACCGTTGCATTCGGCTTTGACCCAAACCTGCCTCGTTATTCTGAAGCCCATGGGGTCGCGGAAGGCAACCATTGGATGGACGTGACCCGTAATGAGGCTGCGACATCCTAGAAGCTCTGGTGCTGGCCAAGCATGTCCATGGAAGAGCCCGACGTTCCCGAGAACAACGCCGGTCGACGGCAGGATTTTCACGGTTTCGGGCAGGAGGGGCTCGAGGTTTCCATCGTGGTTTCCAAGAACCACCTCAATGTTTGACACCTTTCTGCCGAGGGCTTCAAAGAAGTCGGGGATGTCGCGCCACTCCTCCATCTCCACCCTTGCGATCGTGTGTTTCACGTCGCCCAAGAAGATTAAGCGTGTTGACTTGCACAATTCGATCAGTTGAAGCATCTGTTTCAAAATTTTTGGCGTTTGAGATGGAACATGAACTCCTTTCTCGGCTAGCGCTACTTCCCAGCCTATGTGGAGGTCTGCTACCACGAGGACTCGTTCAGAGTTTCTTCGCAAGAATAGAGCCGGATATGGTCTTATCGGCTTTATCGGCATCAAGTTGTGAGAGTTCTCCTGTTTAAGCCAAGAATTCTTTTATGGTTCTGTAGATTTTTTCGTTTGCGGCTGCGATGAATGCCGCTCTCTGGTCAGCGGCTAGTGGAACATTTAGCTCAGTTCCTTCAGGTGTAACCATGATGCCTCCTGCTTCAAGTAGTATGAGGTAGGCGGCGGCGAAGTCTGTGACCCGGAGTTTGCCCCGTATGTCGATGAATGCGTCTGTGGTGCCGTCTGCGACGTAGCAGATTTCTAGGGCGTTTGCCCCGAAGTGTCGAAGGTGTCTCGTTCTTACGAGCACCTCTTCCAAGCTGGCGACAAGTTCTCCTAGCCTAAGGGTGTTAAAGTCAACGCCGAGGACAGCCTCTTCAAGTGAGGATGTGGTGGAGGGTTTAATTTTTTCCCCGTTTCGAAAGGCACCCTTATCCATTTGCGCTGTGTAGTTAACGTTGTGAAAAAGGTCGGCTACGAGGGCTGTTTCCACATCTTGAAGATAGGGTGCTTTCGAGACTGCGATGGATGTAGCCATGAAAGGTAGTCCGCGAACCGCGTTGGCTGTGCCATCTACGGGATCAGCGGTGATGTAAAACTCAGAGGGTTGGGTTCCAATCTTTTTTGTTCCAGTTTCCTCGCTTATGAGGGTACACGACGCCTCATGATCCTCCAAAACGTCTATCAAAACCTTTTCGGCAACCAAGTCTATTTTCTTCATAACGTCGCCGCCAGCGCCTGTACCAAACCCGATGGCAGCATCTGGTGACCCAAAAAAGGGAAGAACCTCCTTCCTCATTCTTCGGGAACATTCTTTCAGTAAGTCTAACCAATCCATAAATTACACGGCCTTACATTAATAGATGCCCTCTTACACTTTTAAAAGTGAATATTGCTTGGGATAAAAGGAAAGCGAAAAGAAACTTAAGGAAGAGTTACGATGTGAAAATACGGGCGGGGGTCGCCGAGCCAGGTCAAAGGCGCAGAGCATCAACAGTGCGCGTTGGCTTCAGGAGCCTGTCCCGTAGGGGTTCGTGGGTTCGAATCCCACCCCCCGCACCAATCATAAAAAATTCATGATTTCCTCACGTTATTTATTACAAGAGAGACATACGAATAATGCCTTCACCGAACGGCAACTGAGTAAGGTTCTTTTAGGCTTTGGAATTTCAAGAACCCTTGCTTTTAAGTTAATTCGGTTCATTCCAGACTTGTCTCCAATCCGCGGTGTTTCACTTTAGCCCTATCGAGTATTGTTCTCCTTGGTGCCCTTGCGCGCGCAAACTGGTTTCTTCGAGGACGCGTTTGGGTATGGAGAGTTGGGCGACCTCGTCCTCCTTGACACTTTCATTCGCATTTGACTCGTTCCTATTTACGCGTTAACGTGATTTCGATTGTTGAAACGTTTCTTGTTCCGCCTTCTTTTTGCCGTATTTCTTCGGTTCCTATGGTGATTTTGCCTACGTTCAGTTCTTTCATGAACCTGCGTCTGGTTATCTCAGCCACATCAACAGCCGTTGTTATTGCTTGTCCCCTTGCTTTCAAGGTAACCTCTTTAGCGTTGGATCCGGTGAAACTTGTTATGATCGCCAATACATAACTCATCGTGGGCTTTCTTCCAATGTAAACGACGTTTAACTCTCTAGACAAATCACAGTCCCTCTTCTACTCGTGTTGCTTGCATTGAATGTAAATTAATGTGATTTATCATGTTGTTTGCGCTCCACCTTATCATTCTTACCGTTGTTTATGCTTGGATGAGGAAGGTTACGTGCGAAACCTATTTAAAGGTGTCTAGAAGAAAATTCAAAGTTATCATAAACGCTAAAATTCTCATCTTAAGTTTTTAGGTACTCGTTCCTCCTTAGCCATTCAGCTTGACTTCTTTTGTATCGCCATACGATGTCGCCCCGCTCGTCGGACTGAAAATCCCACGGAGAAACCAAAACAATGTCTCCCAGCCTTATCCACATTCTTCTCTTCATCTTCCACGTATTATACAGAGACGTTCGTAATCGTCCTGACAGCCTCGGCTATAGGTTTCGATAGATATAAATGCTTAAGTTTATTTCTCAGGTTTCGCTTCTGGTTTGTAAAGCCTTTTTTCGAAGGCTGGTTGCGGCTTGAACTTGCCACGGTGCCGTTGCATGGAAAGTTTCCTGCGTTCCACGTTTTTTAGTCGAGCCCAAGCTTTTGCTATTCTGGTCTTAGAAGGTCTTCTTCTTCGGAATGCTGGGGGTTTGGGTGGTCGGAAAGGTTTTCCAGCCAGTGCAGAAGTGCGTTTTCGGCGTTTTTTCCCCTTTTCCATTTCAGGGCTTGCTACTTTCCTGAAGGTTACGTTTCTGTCGTTCAAGTTCACGTCGTGCACCCTCCATCCTACGTCCAACCACGCTTGGGCTTGAACACGACTAGGCGCGTTGTTCCACCAATGCGTGTCCAGTGAGGCTGAGGAAGGGAGGCTGTCTCCGATTATGCTTTCAATCTTGGCAAAAGTAAGGGTAGCAAAATCTGTATATTGTGCCCTCCGCGCCAAATACTCACTAAGGGGGCTATATTTGGTTCCCAGTCTCTTCGCTGAAACAAACCTCCTTGCACAGTTTAAACAAGTAGGGACGTTTCTGAGAACATTTTTGTCCCAGGTAAAAATAACGCAGTTTCTACAGTACAGTTTTCCACATCGGTAACAACGCCTAAGATAGTAGTAGGAGAATATCTCACCGCACAAGGAACACTCTTCTTTCATAATCCAATACTAGCCACACGGCTTCAAATGATTTTTGAAATCTCATGCGTGTCCGGATGGACATTAACTACAGAAATAGGGTTGCTAAAAGGTTGCTTTCATTCTCGTTTGTATTCCTTAGCCACGATCATCGTCGCCGTTAGGAAGATGTCGGGCAGCGCTCTAAGCTTGTCTGTCAGGAATTTGTCTAGCTGCGCTAGGTCTTCGACACGTACCTTCATTATTGCGTCGTATTCTCCGTATAACTCGCCTACTTGAACGACTTCTTCGAAACTTGAAACTTTCTTGCATACGTCTCTTTCAGCACCTGATTTCAGCGTAACCAAAATATAGGCAAGGACAACCATTTTCTCATCTCTCCAGAATAACAGTTGAATGTTCCTTTACAACTTAAATATATCGATTAAGTCAGCGTGTGGTTTTCACGTTCACTGACCCAGTAGGATTTTGGTGCACCAGTTTTGTCGATTATAAATTCCTTTTTAAATATTGGAGTCTCCTTCTTGTAGCGTTCCACAGCTTCCTCCAGAACTGGGAACACGTCCTGTCTGTGGACTCCAGCGACTACAACGTAAACTAAATCCTCTCCAATGCTGAAGTCTCCAACAAAGTGGTGAATCTGCACGTCAACCACACCTTCTCTTTTTCGAAGCTCTTTACAGATGTTGCCAAGAACCTCGTTGGCTTTTTCCTCGTAAGCCTCCAATTCCAACTTTTCCACGGTTTCACCATTCGGAGTTTCGCCCCGAACCACGCCTATGAACATCGCCAACGCTCCAGCTTTGTGAAAATTCGGGTTGTCTCTAACGGTTGTCAGCAGTTCTGGAAGAGACAGTTTTCCTTTTTCATGAATACCAACATAATCAACCATACAAATCACCAATTAACATTTTAGTCAACGTATGTACTTCCTCATATCTTTAATCACTGCGCGCGTAACACGTGGAGAGCGCCAAAAGAATTAAAAATCCTAACCTTAAGCCGAATATAATCCTATGTGGTGAAAACAGGTGATTGTAGGTATAATTGCTGATACACACGACCGTTTGCCCCTCCTTGACGAGGCTGTGAAGCGTTTAAACGAAGAAAAGGTTCAACTGGTACTGCACGCAGGAGATTACGTCGCGCCCTTTGTCGTACCACACTTCAAATCGTTGGAAGCCAATTTGATCGGAGTTTTTGGCAACAACGACGGCGACCGAGAATTACTCAAGAAACGATTCACGGAACTGGGCGCTGAAATCCGTGGAAAATTCGCAGAAGTGAAAGTTGATAGGTTACGGATTGCATTGTTGCATGGCGACGAAGCGGAGCTTCTTCGATCCCTAATCGATGTGGAAGGCCACGATGTGGTTGTATATGGCCACACGCACGAGGCGAAAACTTACAGAAAAGGAAAAACCCTTGTGATAAACCCCGGCGAAGTCTGCGGCTATCTAAGTGAAAAACCAACCATGACCATACTAGACACTCGGACACTAGATGCGAAGATAATTCATTTAAAATAAGAAACATTAATATCGTTAAGACGGTGGCGACAGAATGTTTAAGACTAGAATAACCGAGTTGTTTGGCATCAAATATTCAATCTTATTTGCCTTATTTTTTCCACAGTTTTCTTGACTCCATCCCAACCTTCGACAACCTTCGAGTGAACTATTTCGAAGGCTTCCTTCGAGGAGACGATTTCTATTTCCTCTCCTGTGGCCTCCTTCGAAAGATATCTTGCCGCCCTAAGCACTTCACCGTTTAGTCTGGAGTCTGTGATGTCTGCTAGATGGCAAACTAGGGCTTCTATTGTTCTGGGCCATATTGGGCCTGCCTCGCCGCCATGGTGAGCACAAACTATGTGGATTAGGTCTAGGGGGAAGCCTCTTCGAACCATTTCTGAAACCATAAGCGTTAGGTGGTCTAGTCTTTCGGCTAAGGGCGTCGCTCCGTAGGTTCCGTTTTCCTCCACTTGGTAGGTTAGAGGCTTGAAAATGTCGTGCAAAATTGCTCCGGAGATGACTAGGTCTTCATCCACTTTCCCATGGTAAACCCTCTTTACGATGTTACATAAGTTTAGGGCGATTTCTGTTGTCGCTACAACATGCTCAATAAATCCGCCCGGATAACTGTGATGACGAGACAGGCCAGCTGGCGAGCTGTCCAACGGCATTCCCGTGTAAACTTTTCCATCTATTTCAATCGTGGGGTTTTCAAGGAACTGAACCACCTTTTCTCGAAGAGTTTCATCTTCAATCTTATTAACAAGTTTCTCCAGCTGAGGATGCAAACCGGTTCCTCCGTCAACCTAACAAACCATCATAGGCTCTCTTTTTATATTATTTGGTGAAAATCGACGTTCCACACAAAATCGTGAAACCTTCTATCTGAGTTTTCTTTTTTCTTCATTTGCTAACATGTGGGCTCTTCTAATGGGCTCCGGGGTTCTGTAGGTTCGTGTACAGCTCCTAACTATATCTATAGCCCTTTTTAACGATACCCGATGACCAACGCTTACGTATATCGGCCGCGTTCCAGGTTTTGTAACAACTTCGGCACCGACAATTTCTCCTCCATCCATAACCGGTGACCACCCATACTCGCCAACAGGCCCTACCTTCCCGCACAATAGACTTTTCGCGACACCAATAGTTGGTCTGTCTATTGCCAAGCCTAGATGCGTGGCGAATCCTAGGCGGTAAGGATGGGCGAACCCTTGCCCATCAACGAGAAAGATATCCGGCATCGTTCGCAGTTTTTTTATAGCCGAATAGGCTGGCGGGATTTCTCTGAACGACAGAAGGGTGGGTATGTAGGGAAAACGTGTTTTGAGGCAAACTACCTGAGAATCTTTGAGGGATAAGGAGGCGAAGTCAAGGACAGCCACCGCGCCAATGGATAGTCCTTTCGCATACGCAACGTCCACCCCGGCTACGTAATTGATTGTCTCGGGTAGTGTATCTTCATGTACAACTTGTTTAGACAAACGCAACTGTATGGCATGCGCTTTCTCTACAGAAAACCTTGGGCTGAGCCTAATCGGCAATTTCTCTTCGAACCCCAATCTTCAGAATCTTTTCAGGGGCTAGTTTTTCCAACCTTCCTTTTCTTTCCGATAGTTTTTTCCAGTTTTTGAATGGAGCGTTCCAGCGAGCTTCTCCGAATCTCGATGGTGACGTCTCCTCTGGTAGTTTCGATGACGTGTCTCGCAACGTCGCACTTTCTGCGAAGCCCGTGGATGAGGAGGTAGGCGTCGTCCATAGCGGTTAGTTCAGAGTAAATGTGGTCCATCGTTTCTAGGCATTTCTCAGCCGTTTCCACATTTCCCTTCCGAAGGGAGTCAAGGGCTCTACGCCTTAACTCCCCAATAACATCGCCCAGCGCTAACGCGCAGGAAACCACGGGAACATCAAGTTCTTCAGGACTGATGAAACGGTCTTCCTCAATCAGCACAAGTAGGGTATGGGCCTCACAGTATTCCTCAAACGCGGCGCTAACCAAACCACTATGATATAAATCCGGATAATCTTTTGAGACTTCACGGAGCTTGGCGAAAAGTCCACCTGCCTCACTAAGCAACTTCTTTGCATCTTCAAATCTTTTCTGATGCGTAAAAAGAATGGCTTGTTTGGACAAGCGGGTTGCCCGACGCGTGTCTTTTTGAACTTCCTCCCGAACCTCTTCTCTCCTCCTTAATTCTTCCTGAATTTTATCGAGAATTGATTTCAACGACATTTTGCTCACAGCCAGAAATGCTTCCAAAATGAAACTTCAAGCGGGTTTAATAGGTTTTTGCATACGGGATTATACCAAATTAACTATTTGTCAATATTCCATGTCGTAAGGCTTGAGCCTGAATAATTTGACGAATTCTTTTGGCGTTATGTATTCCTTTATCTCAGCTTCTTCGTAATCCTCGTCATAAGCTACAAGGTATTCTAAATTTTCATGCCTAACCGCGGCCACGTTTTCCAGGTCTTTCGCTTTGATTTTCCCTCTTAACTCATTCATCTCTATCTTAATTTCGTTTCTTCTAACGATACGCGAAGATAATTCCTCAACAAATCTTCGAGATACGTACCCAGCTTGCCTCCCAAAATTCTCTCTAAAGAATCTTTCCACTTCTTCAATCACCAACTCGGATGTAACTACCTCAAACTCGCCCAGCTGAGCCAAAAAGAGAACAAGTCTAGAATTGCACTCTTCTAGTCTGCCGAAAATGAAGATCATGGAATCTAAGTAGACCCTCTTAGGTTTCTTGCTCAAGCCGCATTAGAGCCTCCACGATTTCGTCATGCGTCATCTGTTTGCCAGTTCTCTTAATTTCTTCACCCAATTCTCGCCAGTAATGCATAGACGGCTTGAACAAACCGAAATTCTCGCCTAACCTCAAGATTCCCACACGTATAGCTTCAGACTTCGTGGCGAAGTATCCTCTTCTAACAAGCTCGTTCAAGATGTCAGCGGCAACGCCGCTTAACCTAACTAGCAATTTTTCTTCAACCATGTAGACACACCATTATGCTAACAAAAACATATAAAAACGTTATTTTATAAGCCTTCCTCCTAACGGAAGATAAAAGAACATAATTAATGATAATAGAGCGAATAATGAAGAAAATGCACTCTAATAATTTATCAACGACGCATTAAGCGAGCTTGATAGGCTTTTCCAAACGGCTTAACAAAACCACCTGGCTCTCTGAGGCTTCATCGAGAATTTTATAACTATCCCCCTAAAGTAAGGGGGCGACCCAAATTTTATAAACGCAGATTAGAGCGTGTCTTGATAAGCTTTCCTAATCATTCTTAAGGCAACATCGATTTCGCCTTTGTCTGTGAGGTTTAGATGGCAATGTTTTCTTTTAGGAGAATAGAGGGAGAACGTGTCCCGTTCCTCTGGCATCTCTTGAAAATTTAAGTGCACGGTTATCTTAGTCTTCTGAAGCTCGATCGATGCAAAGTTCCTCGTTGTTCTGTATGAGACTACGGTTTTGGCAACAACCCGGATAATGTCATCAGAAATCTCCTCTATCTTTCGTGTCAGTATTTCGAAGATTTTAGTAATCTCCTTTCTCGGTTGCCTCAACCGAATGTAGCCTTCGATGTCTGTGGGCATTACCTCCCGCTTTTCTTTCTCCTTCATGATCAAGTCTTTGAGGTAGAGCCTATTATCTTCGTACAGTTTATACGTTTTTAACTCGATGTTTCCACCCATCTGCTGGACCGCGAACTTGTCCCACTTGTTAAATTCCTGGGCGATTACTATCACCCTTGGATTCGACCAATCAATCTTAACACTTTCCTTCAATTTGTTTCTGCACAGTAGCTCGAAATCCGCTCTGTGATCGAGGAGCCAGTTCTTATAAAACAAGGCTTGAAGAATCACCTCACTGCTTTTCGCCTTTTTGTATTCCACAATAACGGGGAAGTTGTTTTCGTCTATTCCAAGGGTGTCTATCCTCCCGTCGCTAAACTCATACTCAGAAGCAAGAAACTTCACGCCCAAAAGAACGTCCAGATTATCAGCGATTAACCGATGTATTTCTCTCTCGTCCTTAACCCTTTTAAGCCTAACCTTTCTCACGGGGGACTGGTTTAAGTCAAACAGCGGCATGTCCACAGCCTCTAAACTCTAAAAGGTACGGGTAATGTAAATAGATTTTGTCAAGCACCTTGACATATAACCCTAAAACTCATAAAGCAAATAATGTAAATCATACTAGAAGAAACTTTACTGAGTAAAGTTTTTATCTTATGTTGTCGGTTACTTGTGTTGGTGGTTTATGTTGGAGTTGATTTCTTTGACGTCGGAGGGTAAGGTTTTGGCGACTTTGTGGCATGGTAGGCATTCCTATAGTGAGTTGAAGTTGGAGACTGGTTTGAGTGATAGGTGGTTGACGGTTAAGCTTAATGAGTTAATGAGTAATGGCGTTGTCAAGAGGGATGGTAAATGGTATCTTTTGGCTGGCGGGCTGGATGTTTCTTTTTATGAATTAAGTCTGTATATGATTTTTCAAGCCAAGCATGTGGCGCGTGAGCTTGCTAAGTTGCGTTCTGTTTTGGCGATTTTTCTTTTTGGTGGTGTGGCTCAGAAAAGGGCGCATCAGTATAGCGACTTGGACATGGTGGTTGTTGTTGGTGGAGCTGTTAATGATGTGAAAGAGGAAGTTTTGTCGAAGATTTCGGAGCTGGAGTGGAAGTATCATGTGGCGGTTGAATCTTTGATCTTGGCTCGGAAAGATTTTTTGGATAATATTTACTCGCGTGAGGGCGGCATTATTTATGGGTTGGCTGAGGGTTATGAGGTTTTGATTGATAAAACCGGTGAACTGGGTAAACTGTTGCGCAATAGGATTGAGGAGATTAGGTGTAGCCATGAGTTTTTGGAGGAAGCGAGGATTTGGCTGAAGGTAAAATAGAAGTTTTGCTGAGAGTTGCTGATGTGAATCTTGCTCGGGCAGAGAAACGTTTTCAGGCTGATGAGTACGATTCTGCGGTTTTTCATGCTTCGTTGGCTGTTGAAAGCGCTGCTAATGCGTTGATTCTTGAGCTTGGAGGCGTTGAGGCTAAGGATCACAGAGCACTCAGTGGTTTGGCTGCTGTTCTCAGAAGGGTGAAACCAGAATTGCTTATGGAAGGGAAGTATGTGCAGTTGATTGAAAGGGGAAGGGAGATACAGAGGGAAGTTGTTTATGCTCGTTATCCTCTTAAGGTGGGTGGTAAGTGGGTGACTCCCATGGAATATTATACTCGGGAAAAAACTAGGAAGATAATTGACGATGCAAAGTTTGTGGTCGGGGGAATCAAGGCATATTTCATGTAAAAAAGCTGTTTACTTATGTTTTATAAAAGGCTGTGTAGGATCAAAGGATGTATTCTTTCTCTTGTGGGGCGACGAATGTGTAGCTCCAGTCTTCGCCTGGGCAGAGTTTTCTGACTGTTTTGTTGATTTCTATAGGATTTAATGGTTTCGCTCATATAAAGCTGATCGTACATGGCTCTCCTTCTATGTGTAGGGAGGGATCAGCTTAATATGAGCGTTAACTTTTTCTGTTAGCATTAGCAACCTTTTCCCATAAGGTTCACAAACATAAAACGGATCATAAAATCAAGTCAACAGTGACATGTTTACTTTGCGGGTCAAAGAAAATATTGTATTATTTTCTGTGGAAATACTTAAATATGTGATTTATTTAAATGAAAAGGCATGGTTAACATAACATTCTCAATTCCCGAGGAATTGTATAACAAGATGAAAAGGTATTCTGAGGTTAAATGGAGCGAGGTTGTGAGAAAGGCTTTAGTGGAGTATATTAGGCGTCTTGATGTTGTTGAGCATGGTGTTGTTTCTTCTGATGTATTAGCTGGGATGTTGAAGGAATACGATCTGGATGTGAGCTCTATAAGCCTTGAAAAGGCTGTTGAGTGTTATGAGAAGGTGAGGGAGCTTGAATGGAAGAGGTTGTCTATGACACAAGTGCACTCATAAATCTTCTTAAAAGCGGGAAGAAAATTGCTAAGGGTTTTACGACTGTGTTTAATGTTATAGAGTTCCCGAAGGCTTTGAGTCTTAAGGAGTTAGGTGTGATTTATCCTATTGTTGAGGATTATGATGAAGCTTTGAAGTTGTCTGTTTCTCTTCTTAAGGTGGGAAAGCCCCTTCCGGCGGTTGATGTTTTGATAGCCTCTATGTGTATAAGAAGAGGTTTAACGCTTTTGACCCTGGATGAGCATTTTAGACATGTCAAGTCTGTGAGAAAAGAGTTCAAAATTAAAGTAGTTAAGTAGGAAAGCGGGACAGCGTTTTCAAATCCGTGGGTATGGATTCATAAAGTGGAAGCGTCATAGTTGGCTAAGTCGAGAAGAGATCTACCTTAAGGAGAGAGAGGTTCACATAATTTATACTAACTTTAGAAACGACTGGCTGAAGAGGTTGCACAAGCTATGCTCAGTTTCATTAAAAGAAAAGTCAATAAAAGATTTAGGTAAGCA
>LIHK01000057.1 GCA_001399795.1 Candidatus Bathyarchaeota archaeon BA2
GAGTTGGACGGGTCTAGGAGAGGCTTCAGGGCTGCGACAAGGGCTTTAACAATAAGGTTGAACGGTAACGGAATACGCTTAGAGGAGACTGAGTAAGATGAAGGAAGCCATGCTCTATGAGCAGTTGCAGGAAAATAAAGTGAAATGCAACCTTTGCGGAAGAAGATGCACCATACCAGAAGGTGCTGTAGGATTCTGCTTGGTGAGGAAAAACGAGAAGGGAAAACTCTACTCGCTAGTATACGCGAAGGCTTGCTCCGCCTGCGTAGACCCCATAACCAAGAAGCCTCTCTCACATTTTCATCCCGGCTCGCTGGTCATGTCCATTGCCACGGTCGGGTGCAACTTTCGCTGCCGTTTTTGTGACAACTGGGTGATAAGTCAGGAAAAGACGATTAACGGACAAAACTTTCCCCCAGAGAAGGTTGTAGAGGCTACTAAGGATAATGGCTGTCAAGGGATAAGCTACACCTACACAGAACCAACCATCTTCTTCGAATACGCTTACGACACGGCAACACTGGCTCATAAACAAGGGTTCTTCAACACCTTCGTCACAAATGGTTACATGACACCAGAGGCAGTTCAAACGATAGCACCAGTTTTGGACGCCGTGACTGTTGATTTCAAAGGCGGCGGCGATCCAGAATTCTACAAAAAGTTTTCAGCGGTTCCATCAGTCGAACCAATTTATGAATCTCTGAAGGAAATGAAAATCCATGGTATACACGTTGAGGTCACCAACTTGGTGGTTCCAAAGATTGGAGACTCCATAGAGAGAATTCGTGAACTCGCCACATGGATAAGGGACAACCTTGGAAAGGACACGCCTTTTCATCTGTTGAGGTTTCATCCAAATTATCAAGTGACAGATATTCCCTCAACTCCGCTGAAAACGCTGGAACAGGCTTGGGAAGCATCCAGCGAGACAGGTTTAAACTACGTTTACCTAGGAAATGTTCCGGGACACCGTTACGAAAACACCTATTGTCCAAATTGCCAAGAGTTGTTGATCAAGCGTTTCAGTTTTGAAATTGAGAAGTGGCACCTAACCAAGGAAATGCGCTGTCCAGCTTGTGGACACAAAATCGCCATAAAGGGGCAATTCCACCCAGGAGACTTCTCCTATCCTTACGCACTAATCTAGGCGCTTTCTTCAAGGTGAACAAATGATGTGGACGATCTGGAGACCTGATGCAAGAACCGTTTTAAAGGATAAAAAAGCTCGAGCAAGTTTGGCCAGATACTTCGATGTTATGGAAGATGACAAGCCAGCCAAGTTTTTGATTGCCAAAAAGCTGCCCGCTAACTTCGATAAAAGGGATTCACTTGCAAAGTTGCGGAAGATTCACGACCAACTCACAGAAGATTTTTGTCACCTTGAAAAGGAGATCGATTCTCGTCAAAAGCGNCCTAGAAGAATTAGACGACCCAGAAAAATCGTATCTTGACTTAAAGATTGAGATAGCGAGTCGCATTCTTGAGAGCTGCCACTTCTGCACTAGAAGGTGTGGTTTCAACAGACTCAACGGAGAGCTTGGATCCTGCAAGTGTGGAACCCAAATCACAGTTTCAACAATGTTTGAGCATATGGGCGAGGAACCCGAGTTGGTTCCCTCTGGAACCATATTCACGTTGGGCTGCACTCTGCGGTGTCTCCACTGTCAAAATTGGACCATATCCCAGTGGTACGAGAAAGGAGACATCTTCTCGCCCAGAGAGTTGGCTAAGTCTGTGGAACGCCTACGTAAGGGTGGCTGCAGAAATGCTAACCTTGTCGGCGGGGAGCCCACGCCTTGGCTTCAGCAGTGGCTTGAAACGTTTAAGCATGTGAATGTGAACGTTCCGGTTGTTTGGAACTCCAATTCCTACTACAGCGAAGAAACAGCCAAACTTCTCGCCGGATTTGTGGACGTCTATCTCCTTGACTTCAAGTACGGGTCAAACGAGTGTGCTGAAAGGATTTCTGACGCGCCCGGCTACTGGGAAGCCTGCACCCGAAACCACCTATACGGAAAAAAATACGGAGAACTCCTCATTCGCGTCTTAGTCCTACCAGAACACCTTGAGTGTTGCACAAAGAAGGTTTTGAACTGGATCGCCAAAAATCTTGGAACATGGGTTCGCACAAACGTGATGTTTCAATATCGGCCCGAATGGAGGGCCCATGAAATCCCAGAACTGCAAAGAAGGCTTACGGGGAGGGAAAGGGAACGAGCTATCGAATTGGCCAAAGAGACTGGGCTAACCAATTTTATAACGTAAGAAAGTAGTCATTTGAACCAAAAGCTATTTCTCACGCTTCCTTATCATATGGTTGAGATAATTAAGAGGAAAAGGCTGATGCCATATGCGCTACTGCCCTGAATGCGGCGGTGAATTACAGTACACTTCTGGTACGAAACGCTATGTTTGCAAAAGTTGCGGCCTTTCCCTTACGCATCAAGAGCTCATAGAGTTGCGTCAAAAACTGAGACCAAGCTTCGAAACCGAGGAAGATCAGCGGCAGAAAGAGAGAAAGGAATATTTGAAGTGGTGGCTCGGCAAGAAAAAGTAGCATAAGGTGACGCATAGCGTTTTAACCATTCACATAGGTAACAAGCTCTCTAACCAATGCTCATTTTAGGAACGAAGCAGTTATTACTACTTACATAACCTTCATTATGAACTGGAAAAGATAGGTTAAGGAATTCAAATGGCGCGGTCCGTAGAAATCATCTGCATCGGAACAGAGCTTCTGATCGGCAAGACTTTGAATACTAATGCGCATTGGTTAGCGAAGAGAATAACAAGTTTGGGAAGCAAAGTTGCAAGGATCACCGTAGTCGAAGATGATGTTGACGAAATAGCGTCATCTGTAAAAGAAGCTATGCGAAGGAAAACTCATTTCATAATTACCGTAGGTGGACTTGGCCCAACGTTTGATGATAAAACGTTAGAGGGTCTGGCTAAGGCGTTGGAGTGCAAACTGGAAATCAACAACGAAGCCCTAAACATGGTTGAGGAAAAATATCGTAAATACATGGAGGAAGGTCGGATGGAAAAGGTTGAGTTAACTCCTCCTAGGGTCAAGATGGCTAGGCTCCCACAGGGAGCTAAGCCTCTTTTCAATCCTGTTGGAACCGCACCAGGCGTAGTCATGGAACATGAAGGTGCAACCATAGTGGCGCTGCCAGGTGTTCCTTCGGAAATGAAAGCCATATTTGAAGAGGCTGTTTTGCCTCTTCTCAAGGAGGCTGCTGGCGATGTGACCTTTTTTGAAACAAGCATAGAGGCGACAGGAGTTATGGAGTCGGAGATCGCTCCGCTCATTGATGAGGCTATGCATGACAACCCTTACGTTTACGTGAAATCCCATCCGAAGGGAAGTGAAAGAGTTCCTCGCATAGAGTTTCATCTTTCCACCACAGCTGAAGACTCCAGCGTTGCTAGAAATCGCGTCAGCAAAGCACTTGTTCAACTCTCCGAACTAATACAGGGGAAGGGTGGAAAGATCAAACCTGTCAAGACAGAAGATGACATCGTTGAAAAGCCAAAATAATGTTAAAATGTTCTATAAAAATTATCCAGAAACTTTAAGAAAGGTTCCCACAATATCTGGATGACAGGGCGCATGCAACTACAGTTTAAAAACCGTTTTAGTTGCTGAGAGAGAAAGGAGAGAGAAAAGAGTTTTCTACGCGCCCCACCATCCAGTAACCTCCACTTGAATAGGCCAGTATATGAACTTTGTTGCACAAGCATTTGATACTGTCAAGTTATCTTTT
>LIHK01000048.1 GCA_001399795.1 Candidatus Bathyarchaeota archaeon BA2
AAGCCTTAAGCATGGTGTTCCAATAAAACTTGAGAAGGAAAGAGTTGTAAAGTTCATCCAACTAATAGATTACAATAATCCTAAAAATAACGAGTTCATAGTTAGCCGGCAAGTAAAATACATTGGCACGGAAGAGATAAGAGCCGACATAATCCTATATGTCAATGGCATCCCGCCCGTTCTAATAGAGTGCAAGAGCCTGGCTAAGCCATACTCAACGCTTGAAGGCGCCTACAATCAAGTTAAAAGGTATGAAAAGGCTGTTCCGGAGCTGTTCAAATATGTCCAATTTAGCATAATAGCCGAGTGGAACGCCAACTACTTCCCAAACACAACCTACGGAAGAGAAACCCCACAAGAGAAATGGAGAGTTGAAGGAATAGAGGACGAGGTGGACGCGGTCTGCGAGATGCTCAATAAAGCAACGCTGCTCGACATCCTAAGGCACTTTATATTTGTAAGAGAACATCGCGGAGAACTGACAAGGGTCATAACGAGATGGATGCAATACGAAGCAACAAACAAGATGTTTGAAAGGGTAACTAAAAACCTCAAGGGGGAAGACGACAGAAACCATGGCCTAATATGGCATTGGCTCGGCTCAGGGAAAACCCTAACAATGATATTCACAGCAAACAAGCTTTGGCTCCAGGGCATTCCTGAAAACCCAACAATATTCTTCATAGTGGACAGGGTAGAACTCGAAGAACAGCTAAGAGATGAATATGAAGGATTGGAAACTTCGCTACCACCGGTAGAAAAAATAGAATCGGTGAAAGAACTCATAGAAACCCTAAAAATCGGTAAAAGAGGCGCATTTTTAACGCTAATCCATAAATTCAAACCAGAAGAGATAAAAGTGCTAATAAAAGGGTTGGAAAAAATTTCAACAGAAGCAGAAGAAACTATCTTGATGAGAAAGAATATCGTTGCCTTCATAGACGAAGGACATAGAACCCAATACGGGCTACTTGCAGCAGCCATGAGGTGCGCACTGAAAAACGCCTACTTCTTCGCTTTCACAGGAACACCAATCGCAAGGGGTAAAAAAGACACATATGCATACTTCGCATACCCAGACAGAGAAGAGTACTATCTGCACAGATACTTCATAATAGAGTCGCAAAGAGACGGCCACACATTGCCAATAGCCTTCACCTCAAGGCTCCTCGACAAAGTCGGACTAAAATATAACAAGGAAATCAGCGGAGAATACCAAACATTCCTTGAATCAGAATCCTTCGAAGACACGGAGGACAGGCTTGACACAAACTCATATAAAGAAATAATAGACTTCCTCGTCGAGAGGGGAGCCCTAAAAGAAATCCCAGAAGAATACAAGCCGCAAGTAAGGGAACGCATCAAAAACAAAATGAACAAAATAAAGGTTTTCATGGAAAAACCCGAAAGAATCCAGACAATAGCCGAAGACATGGCCAAGCACTTCATAGAAAACGTAGACGGCAAATTCAAAGCCATGGTTGTCACGGCGAGCAGGAAAGCCTGCGTAAACTACAAAAAAGCCCTCGACCAAGCATTTGCAGAGCTTAGGATTCCAAATCCAACGGAATACGCGGAGGTAGTCATGACGTTCAGCGGCACAGACACAGGCGAAATCGCAGAGTACATGCAAAAGCTGAGGGAAAAATATGGAAAACGCAAGGAAATGGAGGAAATCGCAAACGAGATAACAAACAAATTTAAAGAGCAGGAATACCCAAAAATTCTGATCGTAACGGACAAGCTAATAACGGGCTTTGATTGCCCACAACTCCAAACGATATACCTTGACAAGCTATTAAAAAATCACCTACTTCTTCAAGCGGTTGCCAGGGCAAACAGACCAGCAAAGGAAAAGGAGGCAGGCCTAATAGTCGATTACGTTGGAGTCCTTGAAGACTATGAAAAAGCCTTAGCCTTCTACGAAAGGGGAGACTTCACCCTAATCTCCCAATCCTTCAAGGATATGGACAAATTCGTCGAAGAATTCGAAAAACTTCTGAAAGAGACAGAGAATATCGTTGAAGTAGATAAATACCTGCGAGGGGGAGGCAAAAACGGCTGAAAGCATCAGATTCGACAGAGAAACCCTGAGGGAAATTACGGACCCCCTCCTATCAAATGATGAATTAGCAGAGGAATTCACGAGCAACTACAAAAGGCTTAGGAGGATGTTTGAGTTCCTTGGCGCTCACCCAGCGAAACTTAAATACAAAGGGGAATTCGCCGCCCTAACAGAAATATACTACACATATCTTCACCGCAAAAGGGACTTTGAAGAGACAGAAAAATATGTTAAAAAATACTTCCCAAAAACCCTCGAAATCATACATAAAAGCGTCGACATCGGGAGAATCCAGCAGCTTTTCCCAATAATAACCCTGGATGAAGCATATCTGGAAAAGCTCGAAAGTACATACCCAGACCTGGAACAAAGAGTCTACAACATGGTATTCGACCTAAGAAAATTCATATACATGGAAAAGTCAAGAACCCCATACCTCGAAACCATAGGGGAACGCGTAAACAAAATAATACGTGAAATAAGGGAAAAGAAGATAAAAACAGAGGAAGCCTATCAAAAACTAAAACAATCCATAGAAGAGGTAAACGACATACAACAAAGAAGGAAAGAACTAAACAGCAGAGAACTAAGCATATTACTACCCCTCGAAAAAACGATGGGAAAGTCACAGCAACTCATGGGATCAGTAAAAACCTTAATAAAAGAACTCGAAAATGAAGGAACACTTTTTCTAGGATGGAACCGGAAAACAGAAACGACAAGGAAGGTAGGATTGAAAATTAGGAGATTCCTTAGAAAATTAAAATTAACATTTGAAGAAAGGGAGCAGATCTTCAAAGAGATAATGGATGCCTTAACCAAAATAGGCTGACCAAAATGGAAATCAACTACAAAATAGAACACCGCAACGTAAAACACCCAAGATTAGAATTTAAAAGACTTACTCTACACATCATCTTACCCTACGATATGAGAGATGCCTCAGAAATACTTGAGAAAAGGAAAGCGTGGATCCAAAAGAAGTGGAGCATGATCCAAGAGTCTGTAAAAAACGTTAGCGCTCCTCAAGGATTCATGATGTTCGGCCAGCCTTTCACCATGGAAAAAACTAACGCACAAAAACCAACAATAGACATAGACCAAAGAAAAATCCGACTCGACCCACGAAGAGACCAAAAAATAATCACAAACCAGCTTAAAAGCCTTCTAAAACAAAAAATAGAAGCCATCATTAAAGAATACTCGGAAAAGTTAGGATGTCAACCAGCAAAAATAACAATAAGACAACAAAAATCAAAATGGGGAAGCTGCTCAAACAGGAAAAACCTCAGCCTAAACCTAAAACTCATATGCCTACCAGAAAGAGCAATAAAATACGTAATTTTCCACGAAATGCTTCACATAAAACACAAAAAACATAACCGACAATTCTGGGAGAAGATAAAAGAAGAATTCTCGGAATACGAAGAAATGGAGAAAAAATTAAGTGGATACCATATCCACACAGAAACGCTTCTCCAAAATTTACACAAAAGCCCAACCATTAGCCCGCATCCACCAACAACAAAACCAACCGAGCCTAAAGGAACATTCTGGCCCATGGTCCGCCAACGCATGAGACAAAAAGCAACCCAACTCTATCTACAAGACCACCCCGAAACAAAAGCGGAACCATCACTAAAAGAACTCCGCAAGGCAGGATACCTGCAGAAAGCCAAAATCATAGCGCTAAAAGAGATAAAAGCTGAGAGAGATGAGCTAAAGCTCGTTTAACAGTAAACCTTCTAAAAATATAATTGGCGCGGCAACAGTATGCCATTGGATCGTTTATGGTTCGAGTTTATTTGGAGCTTTCCGTGTTAATAGCCTTAGCTAATCCTCTTGATTTCTTCCATAACCAAACAAAGGAGTTTTTACATGAGGTCAAGCTCCTCGGCTTTGAGTTGGTATCGTGCGCGCAAGCCGTAGAAATGGACTTAGCCATAGGAGTGGCCAAAAGGCCGTTAAGGGTGGCTGATGCGCTTAAAATATTGGAGGCGATCAATGCGTATGGAATCAGGCTTCTATTGGTGAATTCAAAGGATCTGCTTTCACTTGTTAGAGAATATTTAAAGGAGACCCCATTAAAGATAGGTGATCTATTACACTACGCAGGAGCAGCCCTTCTGAATGCTGAATACCTCTCCTCATGGAACACGGACGATTTCAACCCGCGCCTCGAGAAATCCATAAACAAGGTTAACAGGAGGAAAGACCTTAAAACTATAAAAGTAGGCACGCCATCTATCGTTTTAAGGTGGTTATTGCAATGAGCAGCGTTGACGTAGCGAAACAGATACATGAGGATGCGGACAGCATGCTAAAGGGCTTAAGCATAGAGGATCAAGAAAGAGTGCTCAAAGAGGCACATAAGATAGTTAAAAGCCTAAAAAGGATAGAGTTAATAACAAGTAAAGTTAAAGCCCGAGCATAAAACTTCTCAGAAGGAGGACATCTAAACATTTTAACTGTTCTCCAATTTAAATGTTGGAATAGATGGCGAGAAGGAAAAGATAAAGCACGTTTTACAGCAGAATTGCGAAGCTACCAGGAAAAAGAGGGGAATTTGCGGGGGATATCTCCAGCCAAGGCCAAGAATACCTCACCCCGGCCACTTTTCCTGATTTCAGTTTGCTTCTTCTAAAAACGTTCAGAGATTTATTTACATTTCCTAAAGAGTTCCTTTAAGAAAAATGCCAAAAATTGATCATAGCAGCTGCGCCGACTGGAGGAGATTACGTCTCTAGGATGCAAACCAATTACGTGCCCCGTACCGTAGACGAAATAGCCAAAGAAGTTGTTAAATGCCGAAAAGCGGGTGCCTCGATCGTCCACCCGCATGCCAAAGACCCATGAATGTCGCCCACACTAAAGACGTTGATTCATTGGCCGAAAACATCTCAGAGAATTGGGGACACGGTCGGTGCGTGCTCCCGGAAGGTACGAAATCTGGGATTAAAAGCGAGGAGCTAGACGATTTATTAAATCGCGTTGTGGTTTCTCCCTACTCAACATTTCTATTAAAGATTTGTTATGCCCAACAGTTTAGTGTGCGAAACCTAGTTATGGCATAGAGTTTAATAGACCCTCCAATTTATTGTTGTGTGTTGGAGTTATTGAACCATGGCCGAGATAGGCATAAGGACGCGGATGCTAGTCAAAGACGTCATGTCAAGCCCGGTCACCACGGTTAACGAAGATGACGCCGTTGACAAAGCAGCTCGACTCATGGCTGACGGCCACATCGGCTGCATCCTCGTAACCAGCAAAGAGGGAAAGCCTCTCGGCATAATAACCGAAAGAGATTTTGTCACCCGAGTTTTAGCCAAGAACATCCAGCCAAGCAAACTAACCGCCAGGGAGGTGATGACGTTACCCCTCATCACCATAGACCCAGATGAAACCCTAAGCGAAGCCGCTAGAAGAATGAGCCAGCTTAATATCCGAAGGTTAGGCGTCATGTACAAGGGTAATCTTGTCGGAATAATTTCCAGCAAGGATATTCTGGGCATCATGCCTGAACTCATAGAAGTCATCCAAGAAAAGGCGCGCATTGAGGGCGGAACTGCGGCGGAAGAGGCTCCAGAGTCTGCCCTGTTGGCGGGATACTGTGACCACTGTGGGCGCTGGTCTGACGCCCTCGCCGAGGTTGAGGGAAACTTTCTCTGCGAGGAATGCCAGATTGACCTCAAGAGTGAATACTGAGAAGTCGCCCCGTGGTGGAAAACGAGAAGCTCGTGGAGATAATAACAGAGTGTGATTTCTTTAAATTAATCGCATGATATAAGGGCTTTAACAGTCAATGACATATCAAAGGAAGTTGAGGATGATTATTTGCCAGTGGATACAGTCCTTTATAACACCAAAGTCTACACTCATGGAAGGCTTATTGAGGCAGGACTAGCCGTAGATGAGGGAAGAATATTCAAAATAGCGAAGGAGACAAATCTCCCCCCAGCCTCGGCAAAACTAGATTTGAAAGGAAACGTAACTCTCCCAGGTCTAATAGACTCCCACGTACACCTTCGAAACCAGCAACTGGCCTACAAAGAGGATTTCTTCACCGGAACTGCTGCTGCAGCCGCAGGGGGTATAACCCTAACCATAGACATGCCCAACAATAAACCCGTGACGATGGATTCAAAATCCTTAAGAGAACGCATGAAGCTAGCGGAAAAGCGGGTAGTCGTTAATGTTGCTTTCTATTCAGCTTTCCCAAAGGACTTGGAAGAGGTATCTTCCATAGTTGAGGAGGGAGCCGTAGCCTTCAAGCTATATATGTCTCAAGAGATTGGGGGACTAGATGTCGATGATGATGACATGTTGTTGCACGCCTTCAAGGATGTTGGAAAGATGGGAGCTCCCATCGCGGTGCACGCTGAAGATAGGGAAATGCTTGAAAACATGAGAAGAAAGATGGAAAAAGCTGGACGCAAAGACGTGGAGGCTTATGTCAAAGCGCATCCACCTCAAGCTGAGATAAAGGCAACAAAGCGTATCATTCAACTCACAAAGAAATCCAGCGCTCACCTTCATTTCTGTCATGTTAGTTCAGCCGTTGCACTAAACGCGATTTTAAAAGCAAAAAATACTGGTTATCCCTTCACCTGCGAAGTAACACCACATCATCTTCTCATGTCGTCTGAACATTTAAAACGCTACGGAACCCTAGCGCTCGCCGACCCTCCGCTGGGAAACAAAGATGATGTTAAGGCTTTATGGATCGCCCTTAAACATGGCTCAATTGACACTTTAGCTTCTGACCACGCTCCCCACACGATGGAAGAGAAGGAAGTAGAGTCAGTTTGGGACGCAGAGCCAGGCATACCTGGACTCGAAACCATGCTCCCCCTTTTGCTAGCTCAGGTTAATGATGGTCACTTGACAATGGCTGATCTGGTGAAACTAACTTCAGAAAAGCCAGCACAAATATTTGATCTGAGAGGTAGAGGAAGCCTAAATGCGGGAAACTGCGCTGACATCGTGGTTGTGGATATGAACCAAGAATACAAAATTGATTCATCGAGATTCTATTCAAAAGCAAAATATTCCCCTTTTGACAGTTGGAAAGTTAAGGGCAAACCAGTAAAAACCTTTGTAAATGGGCAATTGGTTATGGACGAAGGCGAGATTGTTGCAAAGCCTGGAACAGGTCAGATAGTTCGGTGGGAAAGTTGAAGTTCATAACAGACGGCGCGCGCTTAGGTAATTTTCGTCGACATAAACTTCCAGCTTTTTCACGTTAACTCCGATGGCACTTAGCTTGTCTATGATATCATCGCATACGTTGCTTGGAACTAGGAGGCAACCTTCGTTGAGTTTAATTCCTCCAACTTTGGTGACGGTTCCCGTTCCTTCTTTTTTGTAAAGGAAGTAGACAGCCTTCATTTTGTCCTTGTAACTTAAACAGCTCATGTCATAAATGATGAGGCAGAAAGGTTTCAGTTTTGCGGGTTTGGGGAAAACTTCTAGGGGGAACTTTGCAAAGAGAACTTTTCCATGAGTAAGTAACTCTTTTAGAAACACGGGATTGGCAGTTTTGAGTTCTTCGAGGGTCTGCGGGATCACGTGTAAATGCATTTTGAGGTTGCCAACAGTTTGGAACAGTTCGTTCCAATTCTGCCACATTAGGGCTTTGTCTTCAAAGAGGACGAGTAAATCGTAATCGGAATATGCGTCGTGATCTCCTCTTGCTATACTTCCGAAGAGGAAGACTCCTATCACGCCCTGAATTTTTGACAGTTTGTCAACAATCTTATTTAAATCTGATATGTGTCTCTCTTCCAAATGCATCCAAAATACGCTCCATAGCGTCTATGACTTTTTTGGCCCTTTCGCCGTTAATGCCCTCGTAACCAAGGGTGCCGTAGGCGCCCCAGAGCTCATCCACATCTTTTGATAATGATGGAAATTTTTCCTTAATCCATCGGAGCCTGTTGCTATGCGCGCTTCTTGGATAGAGGTGAAAATGCTTTCCTTCTAGTGCAGCTAAAGCCTCGATAGCCTGCTCAGTAGTTTTGATTGCTAAATCGCCGACTACCATGTACCTTTTCTTGTCAAATTCATCGAGGGCGGCTAATCTTTTTTCACGAGTTGCTTTGGTGTGAATTTCAACATCGCTTATGGCTTTTCACCTTCATATAAATAAGGTTTTTCTTATATATAAGAATTTTTTGATGACCGTTACTCATCCAACAAGGCATATCTCCGTCTTGCGCGCGAGAATCCAAGCAAAACCTACGAACCTCATAGCGAAAACATTAAGACCTCCCCCGCTAAATCACCAACAACTATGAAATTTGTAACCAACGGCATGCTTGGAAAACTAACCAGATGGCTCCGCATGCTAGGTCAAGACGTAGAATACTCCAGATCTCTTGATGACAAAAAACTCATCGAAATGGCAAAAACCCAACGTCGCATCCTCCTTACCCGCGACCTCAAACTCTACCAGCAGGCCATGATGCATGGAGTAAACGCCGTCCTAGTCGAGGCCTCAACAGGACCCGAAAAACTCGCCGACCTGGCAAGGCGATTCAACTTCAACCTTGAAATCGACGTCGCTGTTTCGCGTTGCCCCAAATGCAACACAAAAATCAGGTTTGTTCCAAAGGACATGGTTATTGACAAGGTTCCTAAAACAACCTCAACCTACTACAATGAGTTTTGGGAGTGCCCAAACTGCGGGCAGGTGTACTGGCGGGGGGCCCACTGGAAAAGAATAGAGAAAACTTTGAGAGAAGCTAGGGAAGTGCTTAGAAAGCAGTGACGATTTTCCGGTGGGGGGCTCTTTCTAAACCTATCCTTTCACAGCCTTTTCCTTTTCAACGCTCTTTAGATGTATTTCCCTGATTTTTGCTGCTGATTCACTGTCTTCGATTACGAACGCCCCACGGTAACCACACTCTTTACATTCCCAAATGGACCATAGCTGGGGAAGTCCACTTGCCCAGTATATTTTAGTGGAACCGCATTTAGGACAAAATTTCAATTTTTTCATGTCGGTTTTCCAGAATCCTTTGAAGAGACGGTGAAAGCCTAGTTTTAACTTTTAAAGAGCCACTTAAGTGGAATGTCTTGATAGGTTTCGTCAGGCAACGTTCTGCGTATGGTGATGGGAAGTATTCCGCTTTCAAGTTCTTGAAGGGCAATATCGATAGGGTTTGCAGGAGCTTTTGGCGGTTCTACGAGAATAGGAGCGCCCATGGCTATCTGCAGAGCCCTAGCTCCCACTATTCTAGCCCTTTCAAAGCGGGTAAGTTTGGGAGGACCTATCAAAATTTTCTTCTCTTTGCTCGTCGTT
>LIHK01000047.1 GCA_001399795.1 Candidatus Bathyarchaeota archaeon BA2
GAGCTCGCTGCGACTGGGTCTTTTGTCTCACAAAAGAAAAAATTTATTGTCGGACAAAGAAGATGGCCCATCTCCATCGCAGTTGCGGTTTTCGGAAAAAATACTTTTTCAACATTCTTCTGTTATTAGAATCCAAATAGATCAGGAAAAAGGGATTTTGCGATGGATATCCGCAGAGAGATGCTAATTTAAACTAATCATACTTTGAACAAGCAGCATATGGAGATATCTCCACAAAATGCTTCTACATTATGATTTTATTATTCCAATAAATGAGTTGAAACGTTATAAAGCTCTTCCAGCATCCGATCACTTATATCATGTAGAGCATAGTCCCATATCCTCAAAAAGCCGGAGTTAGGGTAATCTTTATTGAAATTTTTGAGCCAGGCATGTGCGTATGCGCCGCCTTGAGAGCTTGCTAAAATGTACGTCAAACTGCTAGGGGACGGAGCCGCAGGGCGGTAACCCGTCCATTTAAGCTTTAACCCCCACTTGAAGCCATTAGCCGTCATATCAACATGTAATGGCCATGTAAAATGTGTAAAAACTCCAAGAATCTGCCGCTCTCCGATAAATCCCCACGATTCCCTTTTTTCGTTAAAATGGCCCTGATAGAAAAATGGTACATCACCTATCCAAACAACGCGTCCGCCCAAGTCAAGATAACGTCTTATAAGGTTATCAGGCAACGGCCCGTATGCGATTGTCGCTGGCGCTATATCCTGAGCAAATACTGCAACGGTGTTCACTGCTTCTTTTGCTCTGACAACCTCGTCCATAATTTTCGCTAATTCGTTAGCATTCACCTCTTTAAACCCTCTTTGTGTAAAATAGATACATACGCGCTTAGATATTTCTTTATTAACCCAACAAGTAGGATATTGAGGATCATAATATACCAATCTGATTGCCATTTAAAATAGCTCCTCCATCGTATCGCATTTTTTTACAATTATTTCATTTGTTTTGGGCTTTAATTCGATACCATACCTTTCCATTGTTTCAACTCCAATAATAACCTCCTCTGCGAGTTGCTCTATTACATGTGCTATATCACTGATCCTGCAAACCTCTTCGATAACTGTCCAAAACCATACTGACCCTTCGATGGATAGTTGGGTTTTTCCATTAGCTAATGTTACTTTTTCACGAATAGGGGGCCCAAGAGGAGCTATTTTTTCAGCAATAGATTTTCTTATAACGGTAAACGTTGCGCCAGTATCAAATAAAGCTTCGACTTGTACTGGACCTTTTGGCCCTTCCAAGAGCAGTTTTCTTTTGATTCTCATCATACGCCACATTTAGCCGATTCTATCGAAAACCTTTTGTTAAGGTTATACTCATTTTGCCACGGCGACATTCATAACTCTTTCTGAACGATATTCAGACATTTGAGATTGGGCCCCTCGTCCATTTGTTTAGCGGCCCGATTCAAATGCAAAATCTAAAACACCAGTTTAAGGAGTAACTGACAGAAACGAGCTTCAAGTATGTCACCGCAAAATAACGACTGGGACAAGATTCCCGAAAGCGGATACATTAAAACTTAGTATACCTGAATTTTGCCATGAAAAGCTTTTTCGCTTAGCCGTAGGACTCAAGGCCCATTCATTTAAGCGCCAGCAGGGGCGAGGACCAGTTTAGTTAAGGAGGTTAAAGCCCCACAAAATTACCGGTCTGCCGCCCGATGCCTCCAACAACCTTAAGGGTAATGGAGGAGGCATGAAAAGCTTTCCATGCTTCTTTTAAAGGCGCGAAGCGCCATGTACGTTTAGTTCATATTTTGGATGGTATGGTTCTCTCTATTTTTATTCCTTTTTCTAAGGCGATAACTTCTACGAGGTCCTGTATACCAGAGGTCTTTATCTTTCGATATTATGTATAACCAAACCGAACTTTATTCTCAACATAGGCACTGGGATCGATTTCCCGAACAGCCACCTCATCCACATCTATGACGTAGATTGTGTGCAAACGGGCGTTTCTGATTTCGTCAAGACTCACCGGCGGGTTCTTGTAGTATAAGTCGCAACGTCTCTTGACCTCCTTCAACTCCTCTGATTTTCTACTTCTGGGAGGCTTGGTGAGGGTTGGCGGAATCTGAAGAATGTAGTAGGGCGGCACACCTAGCGCAAACTTTTCTGAGTGGTTGCCATATCGAGTTATTTTGCTTGCTATTCTGGCCTTGCAGTAGGTCGCGGGATCTAGGGCGTGCTCTGGCGGAACAAAGCCTGTCTCCACCTCCAAGATGAGGGTTCCGTAGCCTTTCACCCCGTATAAATCGCAGGTTAGTCCCTCCTCTAATGGATGCTCCACATTTACATCGTAACCCTTCAAAATCAGATACTTGGCGCAAACAAGCTCCATAACCGAGTGATTAATTTTCACAACGTTCTCTTCATTAAGGCGAATCAACCTGTTCTTCAGCGCATCCAGCTCCCTCTTCGTCTCCCTATCAGCATCCTTATTCAACCTTGTCAGCAAAATACCTAGGTCTCTGTTGAACTTCTTCATGTTCGTTTCCCTTTTCTAAAGTTTCAGATATATAATAGCATCAAATTTTATTGATAAATTAGCTAAAAAATTTAGTCAAAAAATTTTTTATGTAGATATATACCTGACACATATATGCCAAAAGTTGAGGAGCATGCTTGGATAGGCCGACAAAAGTTGGTTGACCGTTCAACCAACCGCTGGAGCTGCCCCGCGCGATTGCATCAACCGAGGTGCCTCTGCGGAAGGCAGAATGGCTGACTAACTGGCGTTGACCTGTTTAGGCTTAGACTCAACTTTGGCCTCTTCATTTTCACTAGCTTGAAGACCGATAATGCTTGATTCAACCATGTATCAATGGGTTGCAACAAATATTCATCATTTATTTTGCTCTCAAGAACTGAAAATAGGCATGAAAATAGACTACGTGGATGTGGAAGCAGACCTCACGTTATACACCTTTAAGCCAACAGAACGTCAGACAAATAATCTAGAGGCTTTTCCGAAATAAGCTTGCCTAAACCTTAGCGGAAAATTCATGTCTTCCTTAGCAGAGAGGCTAGGTAGTCAATCGATATGTTTGCCCCGCTGATAATTGCCGCAACTTTCTCCTTAGGTTTTGGGTTATATCTAAACAGAAGAGCCGCCAAGGACGCTGCTCCAGAGGGTTCAGCCAGTATATGAGCTTCGCGTAGAAGCGCCAGCACGGCTTCACCGATTTCTCGGTCTGTTACCAACAGAATGTCATCAACATATCTTCTCATTGTATTAAAGGTTAGATCAAGCGGTTTCCTTGAAGTCAAGCCATCTGCGACCGTTCTAACAGAAGCCATCTCTACGATTTTTCCAGCTTTCCAAGACCGATAGACAGCTGGAGCCCCCTCAGCCTGAACTCCAACTATTTTTATGTTCGGCTTCAAGGTTTTTGCAGCGATGGCTACTCCCGATATGAGACCGCCACCGCCTACAGGCGCAATAATTGTATCCAAGTCAGGGACGTCTTCAAGCAGTTCTAAACCAATTGTTCCTTGTCCAGCTATTACAAAGGGATCGTTAAAAGCGTGTACGAAGATTGCTTTGGTTTCCTTTTGTATTTCAATGGCTTTAGAGTAAGCCTCGTCAAAGTCCTTTCCGTATTTTACGACTTCCGCCCCGTAACCCTCTATGGCTTCAACCTTTTCCTTAACCGCGTTTTCGGGCACAACTACGACGGCTCTTACTCCAAAAATCTTGGCTGCATAGGCAACAGATAGTCCATGGTTACCAGAGGACGATGCAACCAAGCCTTTCTTTAGTTCTGACGGAGAAAGGCTACATATTTTGTTAATTGCTCCCCTTATCTTGAAGGATCCTACTGGTTGAAAGCTTTCAAGCTTTAAGTACACTTCTGCTCCTGTTCTTCGGCTGAAAATAACTGACATGTAAGTTGGAGTTCGAATAACGAAGTTTCTTATTTTCCTATACGCTTCCAGTACGTCTTGGAAACTGACAGCCTCTTCTTTCACATACTACACCTACAGTTCATCCGTAAAACTTTCTACGCAAAGATGATTTTTCGTCTTTTCTCATTTCATTTATGACCTCGGCAATCCTTTTACTTGTCGGTATTTTCGCTCGCTCGAATTTTTCGCGAGGTTTTGTTAGAGGACGTGTGGCATCGATGCCGAGCTTTGTTGTCAATCCTGTTTTTTGGTCAGCAGAGGGGTCTAGCGTTGACCCCCTTGCATTAGGGATAATCACTAAATCCTCGTTTGCTTGGAAACGGGTTGCGATGGCCCATTCCACATCTTCTGGATTAAAAATGTCAATATCCGTGTCAACGACTATGGCATGTTTGAGGCTTGGATGAACTGCAAAAGCAGCCATGAGGACGTTTTTTCCGTCACCCTCTGTTTGTTTTTCGATGGAAATTACCGCGTGAAGCCATCCGCATCCTCCGCTGGAAAGGCTCACAGCCTTTACAACGGGTACCACGTTCCTGACTGCTTCCCATATCATGGTTTCATGGGGCAAGCCCATCAATAGTCTGTGTTCTGCTCCTGAGGGCAGGAGTGCTTGGTAAATGTAGTCTTCGCGATGCATCATGCCAACCAATTCGATAATTGGCTGACTTCGTTGGATGTCGTATGTTCCTGTTATGTCCACTAACGTACCCTCCACGGTTTCTTTCTCCACCGACATAATTCCCTCCAAAACTATTTCCGCTTCTGCCGGAGCGTACGTTTCTACGTTTTCACATTTTATCAGGTGCATCTTGTTCTCAAGCAGAGCATTTGCTATACCGAACTCACTCACGCCGAAGGGAGCTGGCGAAGCCGCTGCCAGCGAGACAGCTGGATGTAAGCCTAGCGCTATAGCTACGTCTACATCTCTTTTCTCCTCCTTAGCCATTTGCCACAACTTGAACAGTTGCCTAGGGACTAGGCGGATAGCCAAGTGATTGTCATCTAGGACTAGGAGGCGGTGTATGGAAACGTTTTCAATTTTTCCATCAAGGCTTCGCGCAGAAACGATAGCCGAGGTTATGTAGGCTCCAGCGTCCCTTTCAAAGTGGGTTAAAATGGGCATCCTAGACAAACTCGCCTTTTCAACAACCTCTTTAACCGGTCCATCCTTCACTATTCTAGACGGAATAGGAGACCTCCAAGCTTCAATCAACTTTTCATAAAGCTTTTCTGGACTAACGTTCAGAGCCGAGCAGATTCTCCCACGAGTTCCACAGACGCCTGCCACAATCTTTGTTTCATGGTCCTTCACCTTGTCAAAAAAGAGGACTGGCCCACCGTCAAAAGCCTTCATGATAGACGAGACTTCGAAACGAGGCGAAACCTCATCCCTCACATGGACAACCTCTCCTCTTTTTTCCATCTCCTCAAGGAAACTTCGAAGACTCACTTCTGACCCTCCCCTGTTCCAATCGTCCTTTCGACGAGTTTTAGAAAGATGGTTCCCGCTTCCCTTTCATCAACAGTTTTGGTGAAAACAGACACTAAGGCGATTTTTTTCATTTTTTCTGCCAGACGCTCGGCTAGAATGCGGGCAATCATCATGTTCCGGTCGCCGAGCAAAACCGAGGAAAGAGGCGGACCAACCATTTTTCGAGCTTGAGGTATAGAAACAGCCAGCGTGCCCAAGTGATCTTCTCCCTCGCTCAGAAGAAGCAAGCTCGCGTTCTTTAGCTCCAGATAAAGAGCCAAAAAAGGCGTGTCCCTTTCCATTATTTTTTCCTGAACAACCCTTGCTCGTGACATTGGCAGCCCTACCATGTTCCATTTATAGCGGTGCTCACCAGTATTTAGTGTTTTCAGCCAGATTGGAGGAGGAAATTGACGCCGTGGCGAAAAACAGGGCAACAGAGATTCTGCGCATACTTCAAGACAACTTCTCTATCCCACGATGGGCCAGTTCAACTAGGGACCCTTTTCAAACTCTAATCATAACAGTGCTTTCTCAAGCCACGGCTGACAAAAACACGGCTAGAGCATTTGAAAACCTATCAAGAAGATTTTCCATAACCCCAGAGGCTTTGGCCGAGGCCAGCGTGGAGGAGATTGAAAAAGCCATAAGGGTTGGGGGTCTTTACAGAAACAAGTCTAGAGTCATCAAGGCTATTTCTCGCGTTATCTTGGAACAGTTTAACGGCTCCCTAGACTTTATCCACTCGCTACCACTTGGTGAGGCTCGGAAAATTCTTTTAAGTATTCTAGGGGTTGGACCCAAAACCGCCGATGTTGTTCTTCTCTTTTGCGCTGGAAAGCCTACGATTCCCATAGACACCCATGTGTACCGCGTTTCGAAAAGACTGGGACTAGCACCACCAAAGGCTGATTATGAAGAAGTTCGAAGGGCGCTTGAAGACCTATATCCACCTGAAGACTATCTTCATGTTCATTTGTTGCTTATTTCGCTTGGCAGAAAGTATTGTAAGGCAAGAAAACCTTTGTGTAAGCCTTGTCCAGTTAACATGTTATGCCCATCTAAATGCATAGAGGATTAAGCTGCGCGTCAAAACCACATTTTCTACGACTATTCTATGGGATGTAGTCCGCATAAACCGTGCTTAAACCGATCTCCCTTCCGTTTTCATCCAGTTTTATCTGACCGAAACGAATGGTTGAAACATTCTTGCTCATCGGGGTGTAAATCTTCATAACCCTTCTTTTGTAGTCAACCCCGCATAAAATGCCAATTCCCAGAAACTTACCTTGCCCATCGTGTAATCCGGCGAGCAAGCCTTCTTCTTCGCCTTCCTTTATCAACTTCACCTTTTTACTGAAACTCTCTTTGATCCTTTCTATCTGATCCTCATTAACTGCCCAATTTTTCCTTAGGACAATGAACACTGTGGCAGGCGTTTCTTCAGAGTAAATAGGGGTTGTTCCCAGCAAATTTCTTATTTCTTTCATCTGCCCCGCGGTTAGAGGTTTGCCAGTTCCTATAGGAGCGCCTTCAACTTTAATCCAGTTTAGGGAAAATGATTGCACCTTGGCTTTTTTCAAATACTTCTTGTAGCTCAGCTCGCGTAAAATTTTTCTTTTCTCCCGATT
>LIHK01000052.1 GCA_001399795.1 Candidatus Bathyarchaeota archaeon BA2
GATCGCCAGCATTATCTTACAGCGGTTTCGGGGAATATAAGTCTTGCTGTGTACTTACTCCGTACTTGTATAAGTCTTGCTCCGTACTTAAAGTTCAGTGGCGGTCCATTTGGAGTTCAAGGTGAACGCAACGACAAAATTTAAGGGAAGAGCGAACCACTTGAAACGCGACGCGCATCAAAAGAGATCAAGGCGGAACAGTCAATTTGGCTCGCTTCAACATCACGAGATTCCTTGATTCGCTGTCTTCTAGGTCCATTGTTCGCTACATAGTTTACTCATGTCCCGTCGCTTTCTTCTTCACGTTAATTTTGATTCCTCCAATTCTTGGCATAGTTCTGAAATGGGATGCGATGGGGGAGATTTTTGGAAATCCCGGTCTAATGTCTAGAGCAACGGCGGCTATTTACGCATCTTTTGCAGTAGCCATTTTCGTTTCAGTCATTGACTTGGTCGCTGGTTTGCCCATGGCTTGGTTCATCGCAAGGGGCCGGTCTAAATGGCTGAATGTTCTTGATAGTCTTGCAGACATGCCCTTCATTTTACCCACCGTGACCCTTGGCTATTCGTTATTGTTGTTCTGGAGCGATAAATCCCAAGGCATTTTTTCCTTTTTTGGAGAGAGCCTTATATCACCTGGTTGGCTCCTCGTGATTTTGCTTCATTTTGCATTTTCCTATCCCGTCGTAGTCAGAGTGATGGTGGGGGCCATCCTTGATTATCAACAGGTATACGAAGAGGCAGCTAGAACGTTGGGCGCAGCGCCGCTCACTGCCGACAGAACCGTTGCGCTTCCTATTCTGAAACCAAGCTTAATGGCCTCATTTATATTGGCATTTGCAAGGTCGATTTCTGAAACCGGAGCTACAATGATGGTCGCAGATGCATTCGAGAATGGACCGATTTTCATCAAAAGCACAAGAGATAAAGGATTGTTAGGTCCAATGGTCTTCGTGAGTTTCATATTAATAGCTGTTTCTTGCTTAATTTTTGTAATGATTAATCTGTTGGGTCTGAGAGTAAAAATGCCTATTAAGAAGGTTTGGCCAGTGGCTGAGCGAAAATTGAGTGACCGTAAGATAGTGACGTTTAGAGACAGTGTTACAACTTTGGCATTTTTGCTTTTAATTCTTATTCCATCGCTTTTCGTTGCCCTTCCAGCAGTATACGCCATGTTAAATGGTACAGTAAACGAAGCTATTTGGCAGACCAAAACAATTTGGCAAGAATATTGGCAAAGTCTCATTTTATCCTACCTAGTAGGAGTCGTGGTTACCCTAATGAACATAATCGTCGGTTTGCCGATGGCGATTCTTATCGCAAGAAAAAGAGCGGGAACACTTTTTTCAACGATCCTAGACGTATTAGTTAATGTTCCCTTGATTGTTCCAACCATCGCCTTAGGAGCTTCTCTCAGCATCTTCTGGAGAGATGTTCCGTTTTTCCCAGAAATTTGGTTGATAATCTTTGCACATCTATCGTTTACCTATCCTTACTTTGTTAGGGCAATGAGTGCAGCTGTTGAGAGAGTGAACATAGACTTGGAACATGCTGCTAGAACATTGGGTGCACGGCCCTTAACCGTCTTTAGAACCGTTATTCTACCATTAACAAAATACTCTCTCTTTGCAGGAGCAGTGATAATGTTCACAAGAAGCGTCAATGAAACTGGCGCCACCATGGCAGTAGTGACTCAACTGAAAACGGTTCCTGTCCTACTGGTCGATTGGGTTGAGGGGCTGGCCACCCCGCTAGAAATCGGTCTCGGCTGCGGCTTTCTAATACTTCTTTCCTTCATCATCCTGTTGATCTTCAGACTTATATTGAGAAGAGGCTATTAACATGCTCAAAATACTAGTAAACTTACATTCCCATGTTTGTACAGGGCTTGTGGAGGCTATTTGATGCCGGAAGTTCGGGTGATAAGCGTAACGAAAAAGTTTGGCAAGATTATAGCGGTTGATAATGCGAGCCTCTATGTTCATGACAGGGAATACTTTTCTCTTCTCGGTCCAAGTGGATGCGGCAAAACCACCTTACTAAGGTTGATTGCTGGTTTGATCGAGCCGGATGAAGGCGAAATCTATATCGGAGATAGACTTGTAAATAAGGTTCCGCCTGAGGATAGGGGCATCGGATTCGTTTTCCAAACCTTCGCGCTTTTCCCCCACATGAACGCTTGGAACAATGTAACCTATGGGCCTCGAGTGAAAGCGTGGGAAGAAGGTAAAAGTGAAAGGATCGGGCGTGAAATGTTGGAAATGGTTAGACTGCACGAACGCCTAGACGCATTTCCCCACGAATTAAGCGGAGGAATGATGCAGAGGGTGGCATTAGCCAGGGCGTTGGCTGCTGGCGCCAAACTGTTGTTATTGGATGAGCCCCTAGGCCAATTGGATGCCAAAGTTAGAAATGAATTGCGGTATGAACTTAGAAAAATGGTGAAAGCCCTCGAACTAACCGCAATACATGTAACTCACGACCAAGCAGAAGCCATGGCTATTTCCGACAGAATAGCGGTGATGAGGAAAGGAAAGATTTTGCAGGTTGGAACCCCCCAAGAATTGTACATGACCCCGCAACACATATTCGTAGCCAACTTCATCGGAGAATCAAACTTCCTGGAAGGCTACGTCTCAAAATCAACTGAAAAAGAGTTAACCATAGAACTTCGTGGAGGACTCTTGATCCGAACACTAGACAAGACGCACAAAGAGGGTGAAAAAGTAGTTATAGCAATAAGACCAGAAATTCTTGCGATTAAGAAGGGTAAAAGAGGAGGAGTGAACTCGATTTCTGGCCATGTTGAAGGATTCCGATTCGAAGGAACCAATGTACGGTACGAAATTCGACTCGAAAATGGAGACCTGGTGGTGATTGTCAGCCCAGCGTTAATGACAGAGTGGCTGGGCATCGGAGAAAAAGTTACGGTTAGCTTTCCAATCGAAAAAAGCTTTGTTTTCTCGTATCCGGAAAGAGGTTTGAAGAGGGAGCTGGCTCTTGAATGAGGGGGAGAAGGAAGAAGGGAAAGATTCTTAAATATACATAATCGCGGTATAGATATAGAACATAATATGGCTTATGATGAAAAGGGTGAACATGATGGAAAAATGGTTTACTAAACGACGAAAGTCTAAGGTTTTAGAAATTGCGGACAGACAAATGACCCTAGCGATAGACACGGTAATTGAACTAGAAAAGTCCATCAACGCAGCTTCGGGCGGTAAAAAAGACGAAGCAAAGGCGTCTTTCGAAAAGCTATCCCTAATAGAACATGAAATTGACGAACTCAGGAGAACCGTTTTCGAGGAGTTAACCCGTGGCAGTTTGCCTTCAAAGGATAGAGAAGACATCATGCATCTGGTGAAAAGGCTGGACGAAATGGCGGACCACGTAAAGGATGCGGCCAGAGCCGTCACTCTTCTCTTGGAAGCCAAAGTTGTAAAAGAGATGTGGGAACAATTTGCCGAAACCTCCAAAGACTTGGTAGTTTGCGCAACCACCCTACGCGAAGCCATAGAGAGGTTAGGAACAAATCCTCCTGAAGCCATGGAACTTGCAAAGAAAATCGACGAAATAGAAGGGAGTGTTGACGAAAAATATTTGAAGTCAAAGGCTCTGCTCCTCAAACACTCGAAGAAAATGGATGCTGCTACAATCGCGCTGCTCAAGGACCTCATCGAGGAAATGGAGCATGTAGCTGACGCTTGCGACGACACCGCTGACTACGTGAGAATCCTGACAGTCGCCAGGGAAGCCGCATAACTTCCGCTTAGTTTACTTGGTGGAAGGCGAGAAATGCGATACGAAGCCGTAATCCTATGTGGAGGAGAAGCATGGAGACTTAAGCCAGCCACACACATTCCAAAACCCTTGTTAACGATAAGCGCTGATGAGACGCTAGTAGATAGGCAAATCCGTTGGTTGCTGGAACACGGTTTCAGCAATATAGTTCTCGCTTCAAACAGGTCATTCCCAGAATCAGCTTACTTCAACAGCCCAGTCGTTCAGACCAGCCTAGAAAAAAAGAAGTTGGGTACAGGGGGCGCCCTAAAGATGGCAGCCACGCTAATTAAAGCAGATCAATTCTATGCCATGAACGTAGATGACATCATTTTCTATGATCCCAGAACGCTTTACGACTATGCCGATAAGGGAGCCGCTATTTTGTTGGTACAACCACGCTTACTCTTCGGAAAAATAACCACACGAAAAAACGTGGTCACAAAATTTGAAGATAGACCAATTTTGGACATCTGGGTTAGTGCAGGGCATTACGTCTTCTCCAAGAAATTGGTTGAGGAATATTTTCCAGATGAAGGAGATTTCGAGCGCAAAGCCATGCAGAAGATAGTCAGCGACAAGTTTCTGAAGGGACTGAAATACAGGGGCGATTGGCTGACGGTGAATACAATGAAAGATCTGATAAAGATTAGGGAATATTTCGAAACTAAACGCACATAAGTTCCTGAAAGCCAGTCCCAAAATTTTTATTCCCCACGACTTCTATTTATTCTATTGGGCTGGTGAGCTGGCGGACGGCTTCGGGTGCCATGGCACCTGAGGAAACTCTGCCCACCACGCTGAACTGCAGCGCCTGCAAGGGCGCGGGGCGAGAGCCTTGGCTCCGGAACAGAAACGAAACGTCCATCCGCAAGATGGCGATGAGGCGTGCTAAGTCGTTGAGGACGCGGTTGGGTGCGGTGAAACGTCCGACCTGCAGGGTGAAAGGGCAAATAGGCGTCTATGATTTCTGCGGGAGGCGCGGGTAGCCCGTTTAGCTGAATGCCGTCTCTGAACAGAAGGCGGGTTACGTCCAGCACACCAGCCCCTAGCTAAACAGTAAGTGCGCGCAAGCGAGAGCCGCGAGGAAAACAAGACACCGAAGAGACGCTGATAAAAAAGGTTCAGGCAACTTTTATTTTCTCTTTTGTGATCACTTTTCGGAATGGTTTATTGCATTTGGAGCATTTGTAGTAACCTAGGTAAGTTGTAGTCTTTCACCTGCCTTACTTGGCTTCCCGGCCATTTTCCAAGTCTTAACCGGGATTGTTTCAATTCCGCATCTGGGGCATGCTGCTTTTTCTGAGCCGCTCAATGAAATTAAGAGCTCTCTCCTAAGATCTTCACCAGTCTCGTCGATCTTAACGATAGCTTCGGCGAGTTGTACTTCTTTGAAAACATAGCGAATCCACTTGGCGAAGTCTCCTCTTTTTTGATGGAACTCAAGGGAAGCAACTGGAACTTTCTTTATTTTCTCCCTCAAATCTTGTGGGTTAAGAGCTACTTCGTAGAGTGGTTTGCTGATATCTTCGTAGAAGTAGAATCCCCATTCTCTGGCAACTTCTTTCCTAGAGGGTTCTGGAGGAAGGTTATACTTGGGAAACTCACCATGCTTTTGTCTGTACTCGTCCAGAAGCTCCTTCATTCTGTCTTCTTGGTTTGAAGTAAGCTCCCTCTTATAATATCTGGTTTCACGTTTGCGAGGATCATCGGAAAAATTCGTTTCCAAGTAATGGGTGAATTTCTCTCGAAGATTGGTACTTTCTCCGATGTAGATTAGGACCTTAACTTCGTTGTAGAGGGCGTAAACTCCAGATTCTTCTGGAACGTATTTCGCCCTATCTCCCCAAGCGTACATTTCCCCTGAGATCGGCATATTTTCACACCAAACCCTGATGCGTCACAGGTATAAGAAAATTAAATGAACAGATATAAATATCCTTAGGAAATTTCCCCAAATTTCTTTATGCGAAATTTCTTAGTTTAGTTTTAAATATTAAAAAATTGGCAAAAGATTGTTTACTTCATGTCTCCTGAACTGAGAAGTAGAAAGGATATACTGATAGAGGGCTAACGTAACAAGAACCATGCTGAAAGCATGTGGCTTTACTGATGAAGAACTCAATCAACCAGTAGTGGCAATAGTGAAAAATCATAGAAGCATCGTCACCCTAAATTTTGATAAAACCATTTTGCACCTCAACGACCTCAGCACTATTCTTTGCTCGAGCATAACTATCCACAAGCTCTTGATTTAACACAATGAAATTTGGTCCCCATTTGAAGATGGAAAGCAAACGCTCCGCCTTCTCCTTGAAACCAGCTATGTATAGAGCCGCAGCCAGAGCCTCCACCGTGCTCAGTTTTGTTGGCACCCCATAGTTTGTTGGATTCGCTGCAATCAGGTAGGGAAGACAACGGGACGCTCCACGCATAGAAAGCTCGAAAACCTCGTCTGCATGTATCCAACTGCAGTCTATGGCTGCCAAGCCCCTTCTTTCCATTCTATCACGATCGGCTGGAGAGAAGGCTTTATCAGAGAAGGGATTTAGGATGACTGCTCCGCGAGGCAACCAGTTAACTCGGTGAACCACCTTGACTAGGTTGTGATGCTTAAGCTTCAGTGTCGTGCATTTCTTGGGGTCGCACTGCTTTGCGTGATAGACGCTGATGATGACATCTTTACGATGCACTCTTTCGCACCTTTAAATGAGACATAGGATCATCCATAACGCGTGGAATCCATTCAAGAAGGTCCGTTGGAACCATGTGGTAACCTTTCTCGTCATGCACAAAGTCTCCAGCAGCTCCGTTAATAAAAGCCCCGGCAACAGCAGCCTCGAAGGGGTCAGCCCCCTGCGCCAAGAAAGTTCCAACAATCCCAGACAAGACGTCGCCTGTGCCTCCCACGGTCATCCCGGGGTTGCCAGTGAAGTTGAGCTTAACTCTTTTCCCGTCAGAAATCACGTCCACACGCCCCTTCAACAATATCACAGCGCCAAGCTCGCGCGCGGTTTTCTGCATCTCAGCAGTCCTCTTCTCTAGGTCCTTTGGCAGCTTCTTTCCAGTTAATATTTGGTATTCTCCTGCGTGGGGCGTCAAAACGAGTGGACATTTTAGTTTCCCTTTGAATTCGGCGAACGCTTTGAGGCCGTCGGCGTCCAAAAGCAGAGGAGTTTTTTCTTCCCCTACCAGTTTTATAATCTCTTTAACAGCGTCTTTGGTTTCTTTGTGCAGCCCAAGTCCAGGACCCATAACAACAGCGGTTGAAGTCTCCAAATAACGTTTGATGGTAGGCGCGTTACGTGGGTTAAGGTGCTCTCCCTCCAGCTTCACTGTGATCAAGTCAGGGGACATGGACGAAATGGCGCGAGCCGTCTTCTCCGGAGCCGCGATGTAGGTTAGGTCAACTCCTGCGCGGAGGGCGGCAAAGGCAACGAGTGCCGGAGCACCAGAAAAGACCTCGCTTCCACCAATCACTAGAAGCCTTCCGAAATCGCCCTTGTGAGCCTCTGGAGGACGGGGCTTTACGACCGAAGAAACGTCTCCGGGACCAGCAAATCGTTCAAATTCCTTAGGCAGTCCTATGTCTCTTACAATGATCTCCCCTGCGTATTCCTTTGCCTTCGTCAATCCCGGTTTCGTCTCGTGAAACACAACTGTTAGATCGGCCTTTACAGCGTCACCAAAAACTTCGCCCGAATCCGAGTTTATTCCGGTTGGAACGTCCACGGCAACGCAGAAGGCCTTCATTTCGTTGATTTTCCTAACCAATTGCAATATTGGTGGACGCAAGGTTCCCTTCAACCCTATCCCAAGCAAAGCATCCACCACAACATCTGCTTCAAGGCTTGGGATAAGCGTGGAATCATAAACCTCGTGCAAGGGAATGATGTCCTTCAGAGCTTGCAGGGCAAGCCAGTTCCTTCGCGCCTCCTTGTCGACAATATCCGCAGACCTTCCAGCGAGTATCACTTCAACCTTGAAGCCAAAGCAGGTAAGGTGGCGCGCTACAACGAAGCCGTCTCCTCCATTTCCACCTGAGCCGCAAAACACGACAACTCGCGCCTCTTTGGGTTTAAACCTTGAAGCTAATTCAGCGGCAACGCTACGCCCAGCGTTTTCCATGAGTTGAAGTCTCGAAACGCCGTAATACTCGGAGTTCAGCTCTAGGGCGCGCATCTCTCTACTCGTTATCATTTCCTTATCATCTCCGTAACCATTCATATCTAAGTTGTAAGCAAAAGTATTTTAGGCTATTAAATATTTTAGAAACTGTGGAGATGATAGTATGCCCTTGGCTTTCGTTTTAATAAACACTGAGATAGGGTCAGAGAGCGACGTTCTTAAATCACTTAGAAAAATCGATGCGGTGGAAGAAGCCTACATGGTTTATGGTGTTTACGATATTGTGGCGAAGGTTAGAGCTGAAACCATGGACAAACTCAAGGAAATCGTCACTTGGCACGTGCGAAGATTGGACAAGGTTCGGTCAACCCTAACAATGATAGTAATCGAGGAAACAAAGTAGTTTCCCACATCCTTTTTTTATGTATTTCATTCGGCGAAAAAACAAATTTCACAACTGAAGATTCTTATCATCGCGACATATCTAATAGTGTTGAGCTGACGCTGATGATTAAGATGCACATCGGATTCGACGACACAGACTCTCCTAGGATGGGTTGCACAACCTACATAGCTGCCCTTCTCGTCGAAAAACTGCTTTCAACAGGCGCTTCCTTCACCGACTACCCAAATCTCGTAAGGCTTAACCCAAACGTTCCATGGAAAACTAGGGGCAACGGCGCCCTCTGCCTGAGAATCAAATGCAACGACAATCTTATCGAGAAAATCATGGAAACTGTGATCGATACGGTTGAGGAAAACTCTGACCTAGGATATGAGGGCACAGATCCGGGCGTCGTTTTCTTCTTCGGCAACGTACCTCAAGAGGTCAAAGACTTCGCGAGGAGGACTATTCAGGGCGTGGTGAAAATTGAGGAAGCTTTAAAGCTCATTAAAACATTCAAGGCGGAAGCTGTGGGTTTAAAGAAGGGACGAGGAGTTATAGGTAGCTTAGCCGCTGTAGGAGAAACCCTAGAGGGAGACCACACTTACGAAGTTATAGCTTACAGGACACCGGAAAACCGTGGCACACCCCGAAGATTAGATACCTTGTCGGTCAAAGAAATGAACGAGAAAACCTCACGCCTCACCTTCAACAACGTAGATCCTGAAACAGGTCGAATCCTCGTAACTCCTAGAGGACCTGATCCGATTCTTTACGGCATTCGAGGGGAGAATCCCAAAGCTGTTAAACAAGCCCAAGAAATGATTCGGCAACGAGAGCCGGTTGAGAGATGGGTAATTTTTCGCACGAATCATGGAACCGATGCCCACCTGCGAAAGGTCAACTCAGTCAGTGAGATACAGCCCTTCAACCCGGTTGTTGTTCAGGGAGTTGCGGCAAAGGAGCCTCAAGTCATTCCTGGGGGACACGTCATATTTTCAATCAAAGACGAGACCGGAGAGATAGACTGCGCTGCTTACGAACCTACCGGTGCTCTCTGTGAAGCCTCTAAAAATCTGATTGCCGGAGATTTTTTGGAAGTTTTTGGAGGTGTTCGTTCTGCTTCGTCGAAGCATTCGGTTACCATAAATCTTGAGAAGGTGAGGGTTTTAAAGTTAGCTCCTAAGATCAATTTCTTTAATCCGCCTTGTCCTCAATGTGGAAAGCGGATGAAGTCTATGGGTAAAAAGCAGGGATTTAGATGTGATAGGTGTGGCTTTCGCTCCTCAGAGCTGAAGAAGTTGGCTGTTGAAGTTAAGCGAGACTTGAAGAGGGGACTTTACGTTACCTCCCCCAGGTCCCAGAGACATCTAACAAAGCCTTTATGTCGATACGGAAGAAAAAAATCTAAGGCACCGAAGAAAATGATTAAATGTTGGCACTTTCCTTAAAGGCTGGAAACTTATGGGCTTTCCACCTTGAACATTTCGCAAAGCATTTCGTAGAGTTCTTCTCCACCATCAACTTTGGTGAAGAGGTCCTTCTCTGCCTTCAAGATTCTTCCCACAGTTTCGTAGGTTCTTCTCCATTCCAGCTCCTTCCAAATCAACCTATAGTTTTTCAGTTCTATCCATGCTCGAAACACAAGTACAATGAACATAGCCAAAGTAATCATCAAGTTTAGCAAATAGACGTATAACAAATCCAACTACATCACCATCAAACTTGTTGTCATGATTAAACCGAAAAGTAATGAGGCAAAATGAATTTAATTGTTTTATCCATCCATTTAACTCACTACTTCTTAAAGAAGGCGTTTTCTCCTGTTCACACTAAATTTAAATGCCTACTAGAAAATATTAGGGGCATAAAAGGGGAGAAAATGAAGTTTTCATTCATAAACCCTGGTCCCAACCCAGAACTTCCAATTGAAGATACTGAAAAGATGGTAGGTGCAGCTCCTCCTTTGGGCATGCTATACATAGCTACGATTTTGAGAAATGAGGGAATAGAAGTTTCCATGATAGATGAGGCAGCTCAAGGCTTTTCCATGAAAGACACGGTTGACTGGGTGAAGAAAGAGGACCCCGACATCCTAGGGTTTTCTACATGCAGCAGTTCAGCCCGCAAAGCAGTAATAATTGCGGAAAAAGTGAAAAAGGAAAACCCCAACATCACCATAGTTTTTGGTAATATTTACGCCACTTTCAACGCTGAGAGGATTCTAAAAAAATATCCTTTTGTAGACGTGGTCGTTCGTGCGGAGGGGGAAAACACAAGCCTTGAACTGGTAAAGTGCTTGGAGAAGGGGAGAAATCTCAAAGAAGTTTTGGGGATCACCGTCAGAAATAAAAACCGTATAGTTGCAACCCCGGATAGACCGCTGATTAAGGACGTTGACGCTATACCTTTTCCAGATCGTGGGTTATTAGACGCAGAGTACCACAACACAACTGCTGGAGTAAATGTTGCCCCCAAAAAGTTTAGCAGCTTTGTTTCTTCTCGCGGGTGCGTTTTCCGGTGTCGTTTTTGTGGATGCCGGAGATTAGCCCGTAACCTCTGGAGGTCTAGGTCTGTGGAGAATATACTTGAAGAGTTACACCTTTTGGCTAGCGAAGGTTACAAACAGTTAATGTTCGTAGACGACAACTTCACGTTGAACCCAAAAAGAGTCATTAAGTTATGTCAAAGGATGAGGAAAGAAAAATTGGACATAGAATGGATTAGCGAAGGAAGAGTTGACCAGTGCCCCTACGGCATGATACGGGAAATGGTGAAAGCCAACTGCAGAATGATGTATTTCGGAATTGAAAGCGCCAACCAGAAGGTTTTAGATTATTACGACAAACAGACCACCCCGGAGCAAGCAGAAGCTGCGGTGAAAAACGCTAGAAGGGCTGGGGTAGACGTTATAGTTGGCTCTTTCATATTGGGTGCTCCTAACGAAACTAGGAAAGAGATTCAAAACACCCTGAAGTTTGCAGAAAAGTTGAAAGTGGACATTCCGCAATTCAATATTCTTGCCGCCTTTCCAGGAACCGACATCTGGGAAGAACTCAAAATGAAGGGCTTATTGAATGAGGACCAGTACTGGGAGACCGGTATCTTGGTGCCTAATTTTTCTCCTGACGCCGTGCCATGCGAGGAAATTGAAACAGTGATCCATGAGCATTACAGACGTTTCCTTTTTCGCCCAAGTTACATTCTGTCGCAAGGAGTACGGATGTTAACGAGTTCTTACCGCTTCAACCTTTTAATTAAGAATCTAATGCGAATCGACACTATAGCTGAGGGTGTGCGTTACATCACCTAATGCGTGCGCAGTCGCCCAATTGACGGCAAAGTTCTTTCAACATTTACTTTAAGTATTTATTGTTAGTTCACAAGAGATTTTTGGCTTGCCTACCTGAAATGTGTTTTACGTAACTCATAATTGAGAATTCGTAAGCTGGAGCTGGTAATCAATGCCTCTCCCAGGTCAAAAATCCGTTGAAAAATATCGGGAAATCAGCGAGAAGTTGGCGCATCCGTCTTTGCTTTCTGAACTGAGAAGTCTCTTTGACAGAAGGTACACTGATGGAGTTACTGAAGTGGCTTCATGAGAAAGTGGAATGGAGTAAAGATGACATAGTTAGGCACAACGACCCCTTAGAAATAATAGCTTATGGTAAAGGGAGATGCGGAGAGTTTGGCATTTTGTTCACCGCCCTCTGCCTAGCTCACAACTATCGTGCAAGATTGATCCTAGACATGACCGACCACGTCTGGACAGAAGTTTGGAATAACAAAACGAAAAGATGGATTCATGTGGATTCCTCGGAAAAGAAAATAGATAACCCCCTGATGTACGAAAGAGACTGGAAGAAAAACTCAAAGAGATATATGCTTTTGAAAATGGCAACGTGGAAGATGTGACAAAACGGTATAAAATGGCGAAGGATTAAGGCGATTGTGACTAGACAGCTTACAGGCGAATGGGATGAGAAGGAATATTTCTGTTAAAAACGAAGAGATTCGGAGCGGCACAAGTTTTTTCCGGGAAAATATTTTAGTCATTGCGGTTAGTAGCGCCATCCTCAGCTCCCTTTGTGGTCTTAAAGCTTGTTTTGACTGAGAGCCTTTCTTCTGCTGTCCTTTCCGGGCTTCAGCAGTTCTTCCACTAGTTTGAACTGTCTTTCGTATATGTGGCAATTTTTGGAGTGGAAAATTAGTTTGCCCGTTTTGATGCCTAGGTTTCCTCTTCTGTTGATTTCTGACACTAGGGCTTCGTTGAATATTTGGATTCCAGCTATGTTGGCTGGTAGTCCAGCGTAGGCGTCCCATGATCTGAAGTAGCAGGTCAAATGCAATTTGTTGTTGTATATTTCTGTGTCTATCAGGCTTAGACACGGAGGCTCATGTTTCCTCTCATCCAAACGCTTCTTGATGTCTTCTGGCAGTCGAATTGCAAGGGTTACCTGTCTGTCTCCTTGCTCCTCTAGATATCGCCTGACCGCTTCCTCTACTTGATCAACGGGCTCTCTGAGTCGACTTCCATAAGTGTACGTCTCTTCCTCGATCACGCCAGACCACAAATACTTCAGGGCATACCATTGCACATACTTCATGTCGCAGGGAGACCTATCATCCACTAAAGGTCGGTTTTCGGGATGGGCTATTTCAATACTAACATTCAGCTTTTTTGTCTTGGAACGTTCCGATCCATACTCGACTTCAAAAATGTCTCCCTTGTACCATATTTCATTTAAAACCTTGTACCAAGCATCTGGGCAATCAAAAGCTTGAATCACAACGTACTTCACTGCCCAAACCCCTCCTACTCAACCCTACTAGAAGATAAACAGTTATTAAAATTGCTTTTTCACACGCAAATCAAACATCTACCATAGCCATGACCCAACCGGACATTTGAATCCTAATAACAGAAGGATGTTGAAAACAGTATTTTTAGAAAATAACAGCTTGCGCTAAAAACAAGAAAGACGAAGACTAACATTTACGAGTAATAGGGGCATATTTTCAATCAACTTTTTCTACTTAAACATCTCTTTTGGGATTGAGAAACATCCACGAGACAATTTTCAGAAAAGTTAAATAAGACTCTCGGTAATTGGGTAAATTCTTAATCCTTTCCAGAGGTTGTGTAAGATTGGCTAAGAAAGCCTTGGTTGTGAAAGCAAAGGAACTGAAAACAGACGTTGCGGTTGTAAAAGACTTTGAAGTGTCTATTGGCAGAATTATTGACGAAACCTGGACTGAGCCAGTTGGTCCAACCCCCTTCCCGTCCATAACCGATTTGAGGGAATGGGACTTCAAGCTTCTACACCGGTACAAACCCATGTACATGCCCTTTTGCGACTTATGCTGCCTCTGCACCTTCGGTAAATGCGACCTAACCCAAGAGAAGCGGGGAGCCTGCGGATTAAATATGGCGGCTCAACAGTCTCGTATAGTTCTGCTCGCTTGCTGTATAGGAGCCGCAACTCATCTCGGCCACGCTAGACACATGGTTGAACACGTGATTGAAAAGTTTGGGCGAAGATATCCCCTTGATGTTGGTGGGGTTAATGTGCAGTTGGAAGCCCCTATTACCCGTTTGGTTTGTGGCATCAGACCGCGAACGCTTGGCGATTTAGAGGATGTATTAGACTACCTCGAAGACCAGGTTACCCACCTGCTATCCGCGACTCACACTGGACAAGAGGGAAGCAACCTAGACTTTGAGTCAAAAGTTTTTCACGCTGGAATGGTGGACCATGTTGCCTTAGAAGTTGCAGATATTGCCCAAATAGCTGCCTACAGTTTCCCGAAGGCGGATCCTCAGGCTCCCCTTGTGGAATTAGGTTACGGCACCATCGACACCCATAAACCGGTCATCATGGTCGTAGGTCATAACGTCATTTCATCCATTGGAATAATAGACTACCTAAAGGAAAACGACCTCTACGCTGACGTTGAAGTCACGGGCCTATGCTGCACCGCCCACGACACAACCCGATATAGTTCTAGAGCCAAAATAGTTGGTCCCATATCATGGCAGCTTCGCTTCATCAGAAGCGGCATCCCAGACGTCATAGTTCTAGATGAACAATGTATCCGCGCAGACACCATGTTGGAAGCCAAAAAGATTAAGGCGCCCGTCATCGTCACAAGCGACAAAAACTGTCAGGGACTTCAAAACCGCACAAACGACCCTGCAGACGAGATTGTAGCGGATTTAGTTAATGGGAAAGTTCCAGGCGTTCTCATTCTTAATTCCGAGAAGGCTGGGGAAGTGGCTTCCAGAACAGCGCTGGAAATCGCCCCTAAAAGGAAAAAGCTCAAGATCGTTCCAAGTGTAAAGGGGATAATTGAAGCCGCCAAGAAGTGTAAACTCTGCAACGACTGCACACGGGCTTGTCCCGAAGGTCTTCCAATTCCAGAGGCCATGAGGGAGGCAGCAACAGGAAACGTCCAGATGCTTGCTGATCTTTATGAAACATGTGTAGGCTGTGGCCGATGCGAAAGCGCATGCCCCAACGACTTCTCCATACATAGTTTCATTATCGCTACGGCTGGAAACATACTGAAGGAAGAGAAATTCAAGATTCAGGCTGGAAGAGGCGCCATACAAGACGTTGAGATACGAAACGTCGGAAGCCCCATAGTTCTAGGCGAAATTCCAGGTGTAGTAGCTTTCGTTGGATGCGCTAACTACCCCCACGGCGGAAAAGAAGTCGCTGAAATGTGCAAAGAGTTTGCTGACCGTCGATATATAATAGTCCTATCCGGATGCTCCGCCATGTCAGCAGCCATGTACAAGGACGAGGAGGGAAAAACCCTTTACGAAAAATATCCAGGCGATTTCGACGCTGGAGGCATCGTAAACGTAGGCTCCTGCGTCGCCAACTCCCACATAGCCGGAGCAGCCATCAAAATTGCAAACATTTTCGCCAAACGCAACCTAAGAGCAAACTACGAGGAAATAGCAGACTACATTTATAACCGGGTAGGCGCGGTGGGAGTTGCGTGGGGTGCCATGTCCCAGAAGGCTGCCGCCATAGCCAGCGGCTGCTGGCGACTAGGAGTCCCGGTCATCGTTGGGCCTCACGGATCAAAATATAGGCGCATGCTTTTGGGAAGGAAAGATAATGAAAAGGACTGGTACGTTTACGACGCCCGTACTGGAGATCGAGTTTATGTTGGTCCCGTACCCGAACACTTGTTCTATACTGTTGAAACTAAAGAGGAGGCCATAGTCATGGTAGCGAAACTTTGCATGAGGGCAAACGACACTAGTAAGGGTAGAGCCATAAAGTTGACCCACTACATCGACCTGCACAAACGCTTGTACAACACCATGCCAGACGACATCCACCTTTTCGTCCGCACTGGCGCAGACATCCCAATCACCATGAAAGAAGAGATTTTGGACATCTTAGAGAAGAAGGGCTGGAAAGAGGGCTGGATACCAGACCCAACCCTTCTACCCAGACTAATCAGGAAGAGGAAGGAGTGAGCAAGTATGCAAGCGGAGTCATGGCAAACTGCGGAAGTTCCGGGTCCAACGAAAGCCTTGGTCATTACGAAGCCTGAGGTCGTGGTTGCCATGGTGAAGAGGGCTAAACGCCCCATCCTCATCGTGGGCCACGAAGCCGTCGATATTGATGCGGGTAACGAAAAACTTATTGACTACACGATTAATTTGGCAAAGACAGCGCATATTCCAGTTGTAGCTACAGCCCACATAGTGGGCGAGTTCCTCAAGAGGGGTTTTCCGCCTGCAGGATGGATGCCTGCTGTAGACATCACAAATAGGCTTCGGGATCCGGAATGGAAGGGACTTGACGGAAAGGGACGGTATGATGTGGCCCTGTTTACAGGCATCCCCTACTATATGCAGTGGATATTGTTTTCCACCCTCAAACACTTCGCCCTAAACCTTAAGACAATTTCTTTAGATAGGTTTTACCAACCTAACGCAACATGGTCATTTCCGAACCTTTCGGTCAAGGATTGGAATGAAAATCTTGGGGCAATATTAAGCAAGTTAGGAGGAGAGTGAAAATGTCTATGTTTGAAGGCATTCCAGTAGACGTCGGCGTAATCTACGAAGGAGAAAGAATTCGAAGACAAGACATGCATGTGGAACTCGGAGGCCCAGACCAAAAAACTAAGTTTGAACTCGTGAGAGTCAAGGGCTTAGATGTGGTGGAAGACGGAAAGATAACGGTGGTCGGCCCTGACATCAAGGACATGAAAGAGGGAAGCAGCCATCCGTTCGGCATTTACGTTGAGGTTGCTGGCAAAGGCGTTGAGGAGGAACTAGAGGGCGTCATAGAGCGGCGCATCCATGAATACTGCAACTTTATTGAAGGATTCATGCATTTAAACCAGCGCTACGACATCTGGCTTCGACTACACAAGAAATCCTTTGGGAAAGGGTTAAATTCTTTTAACCTAATAGCAAAGGTCTTGCAGAGACTGTTCAAAAGCGAACTTTCGTTCATCGAGAAAATACAAATTACATTCTTCACTGACCCCAAAAGAGTCAAGGAAATGTATGACGAAGCCTTAAAAGTTTATGAAGCCCGCGATGCCAAGGCCAGAGGAATGAAAGACGAAGAGGTTGAAACCTTCTACGGCTGCACGCTGTGTCAGTCCTTTGCGCCAACCCACGTATGCGTGATAACGCCCCAAAGGTACTCCAACTGCGGATCCATAAGCTGGTTCGACGGCAGAGCCTCAGCGCGAGTCGACCCAAAAGGTCCAGTGTTTGAAGTTCAAAAGGGAGAGCTAATTGATTCTGAGAAAGGCGAGTTTTCTGGTGTCAACGAGGCTGCTAAAAAGAAGACTTTGGGAGCAGTTAATCGAGTTTGGTTGTACACAGGCTTCGGGTATCCCCATACTTCATGCGGCTGCTTCGAGGCGGTTGCCTTCTATATCCCCGAGGTAGAAGGCTTCGGAATAGTTCATAGAGGGTTCAAGGAAGTAACCGTAAACGGGTTGCCCTTCTCAACCCTAGCCGACTCAACGGCCGGAGGCAGACAAGTAGACGGTTTCCACGGCATATCCATCGAATACATGAGGTCGCCTAAGTTCCTCCAAGCCGATGGCGGCTGGAACCGCGTAGTGTGGATGCCCGCAACCGTAAAAGAACGAGTCAAAGATTTCATGCCCAAAGAGATAGCGGACAAAATTGCAACAGAAAACGAAGCAAAAACGGTTGACGAGTTAAAGGCGTTCCTTAAAGCTCAGGAACATCCAGTTGTCCAGACATGGAAAGAAATACCAGTTGAAGTTGCACCCGAAATGGAAGAAGCAGCTGTGCCAACGATTCCACTTCCGACAACAGCAATAGCCGCAGGCGGATTCAAGATAATCCTTAAAAACGCAAAAATCCACGCCGAGAGACTCATCATCAGACGTGAGAAGGAGAAGAGGTGAAAACGGTGGGGAAAGAGGAGGAAAAAAGGGCTGGCATCACATTTGACCCCGAAATCCTTAACCTCCTAAAGAATTTTGGAGAAATAGAACTCGAAGACGTGGAAATAGAACTCGGAGACCTAGAGTTCTGGTTTCAGCCTGGGGCAGTAGCCGCCCCACCTAGAGTTCTTGCGCCGCCCAAAGTGAAGCCTACAACCATTCTGGAAGCGCCTTTTACGTTCCCCATCGCCACGTACCCCGGACAAATCGCTGAGGTAAAGCTTGGAGCCACTAAAGGCAAGGGTGGAACCAGAGGAAAGTCCATAGTTATAGGCGGCGAAAAGTCTCCAGCTTTTTACACCTTTGAGAATCCCACACCTCATCCTCCAGTGATTTCCTTCGACGTTTTCGACGTGAAGGTTCCCTTGGCGAAAGCAGTGAAAATGCACGTTAAGGACGTTCTAGAAGACCCCGCAGCATGGGCTAAACTCTCAGTAGACAAGTTCGGCGCAGACATGATCACCCTACACCTGGTCAGCATCGATCCCCTAAACCCAACCCCATCAACACCAAAGGAAGCGGCAAAAACCGTGGAAAACGTGCTTCAGGCAGTTGACGTACCTCTCATCATAGGAGGTTGTGGAGACCCAAAGAAGGACCTAGAAGTTTTCGAAAGAGTAACAGAAGTAGCCGAGGGAGAAAGACTCCTGATCAGCACCGTAACCTTAGACATGGACATTGAAAGGGCGGCGAAAGCCATCAAAGAACATGGTCACGTAGCACTAGCCTTCACCCCCATGGACCTGAATCAAGCTAGACAACTAAACCGCAGGCTCTTCGAATTTATTCCAAAGGACCAAATCGTGATGGACACAACGACTGCAGCTCTGGGCTACGGACTCGACTACGCCTACACTATCATGGAACGCGCACGCCTTGCTGGATTGATGGGCGACCCAGAACTGCAACAACCCATGTCCTCTGGAACAACGAACGCTTGGGCTGCGAGAGAAGCTTGGCAGGAAATGGCTCCAGAATGGGGTCCCCGCGAGCTTCGAGGTCCCATATGGGAAACTGTGACAGCCCTAACTCTGTTGCTTGCGGGCGTTGACCTTTTCATGATGATGCATCCTGCGGCTGTTAAAACCCTTAAAGATGTCATCGAGGGACTAACAGGAAAGGGCAGGGGAGAACCCAAGAAAATCGCCAACTGGATAACCTCTAGGATTTAGGGGGAAGAACAGGTGTGACAGAGAGAGAAGTTAAGAGGGGTGGAGTAAGGGAGCTAAGCCCCATCGACGTTTATATGTTACTTCCCAAAACAAACTGCAAGGAGTGCGGTGAAGAAAACTGCATGGCCTTCGCAACCAAGGTTGTTAACAGAGAAGTCGTCATAATGCAATGCCCACCACTCCTGAAGAAGGAATACGAGAAAGCCTACAAGCAGCTGTCGGAGATGCTCAAGCCAGCCATCATGGAGGTTACCATAGACACTGGCGACCGCGCCGTCAATGTCGGCGGCAAGCTTGTCATGTACCGCCACGAGTTTACATATTTTAATCCTACAGCCATAGCCATCGATGTCACAGACGAGATGTCTGACGATGAGTTGTTGGGTAGGTTGAAGAAAACTGAGGGGTTCAAGTACGGGTATATAGGTCAAGAATTGAAACTTAACATGATAGCTGTTCGATCCACTTCCGATGACGTCGAGAAGTTTAAGTTCGCGGTGAAGAAGGTTGTGGAAAATACTAGTTTGCCTCTTATTCTCTGCTCGTTTAGTCCAACTGTTCTCGAAAGCGGTTTAGTAGCTGCCTCTAAAAGGAGGCCTCTCATTTACGCTGCCACTAAGGATAACTGGAAGGACATGGCAGAGCTAGCATTGATGTATGATTGTCCCTTAGCAGTTTTCGCTCCAAATGATCTTAACCTACTCCGATCCTTGGTTAAAACCTTGAAAGAGTACGGTGTCAAAGACCTTGTGCTAGACCCGGGCACCTTCCCCAATGAGGGACTTACAGATACCATCAACAATTTCACAATGATCCGTCGAGCAGCGTGCAAAAGGGACGACGAACTTCTAGGTTATCCGCTGATCGGCACTCCTATAGTAGCGTGGGCAGAGTCAGAGGGGGCTCCAGAGGTCAGCGCTTGGAACGAAGCCTACATAGCCTCAATGCTAATCACCCGATACGCCGACATCCTAATAATGCACAGCACAGAGGGGTGGGCGCTTCTGCCAAACGTCATCCTCAGACAAAACATTTACACAGACCCGAGAAAACCTGTGGCTGTAGAACCCGGAATAAGGACCTTCGGAAAACCTGACGAAAAATCGCCGGTGATGATGACGACAAACTTCGCTCTAACCTATTACACCGTGGCGTCAGACATAGAATCCGCTGGCTTAAACTCTTACCTACTTGTAGTTGACTCCGAAGGGATAGCGGTAGACAGCGCGGTTGCTGGTCGGAAACTAACCGCTGAAAAGGTAGCGGAAGCCATCAAAGAGAGTAAGATAGAGGAAAAAGTGAAACATAAAAAATTGATTATACCAGGGAAGGCGGCGCGGCTAAGCGGAGAAATAGAAGAACTCTCTGGTTGGGAAGTCATGGTCGGACCGAGAGACTCGTCTGGTATTCCGAAATTCCTCCAAGAAAAATGGAAGTAAATCCCTTATCAACAAAAGATAAACATTGCATAGCGTGAGCTCCTTTGCGATATATCGCGCCCTCATGATATCGCCTATAGTGACGAGTCCTTTATTTGCGATGTAAGAAGCTTACTTTGGCAAAATATTCAATATCTTTGTGAGTTAACGCTTCCGTTACAGAAAGTTTTCTCAAATCCAAATTCAAGCGCTTAGACGCATCATCAATCCAAAATTCCCTTAATGCTCGAGCCAATATACTTGCAGCCGCCACGGCTGTTTCTTCCTCTGCCCTCGGCCTTTGTTCCAAATCGAAATTTGTTAACTTAAGCACTCTACCCAGACGTTCCTCTGTCTTTAACTTATCAAATTCGTCAATTACCAGCTTTACTCTTCCTAAAATTTTCTTGTTTTGTAGCTCTCTGTAAACTTCACTTATTGCTTTGGCGTGTCCCCAAGCTAATATATCGTTTAAACTCTTTCCCTCCTTTTTCACTTCTTGTAGAAGTTTGTTGAATTTTCTAGGCGATATGGTAATGACATGATAGCCTAGGCATTCCTTCGTAATTATGCCAGATAACTCCATAACTCTCTCAATTTTCAGCTCTTTGCTGTCCATAACACCTTGCGTGACCAGATACGAACCTTGCGCAGAAGTAATCGCTATGGCAGCTACCGTTAAAGGACCAAGCCATTCGCCTTTTCCAGCCTCGTCCGAACCCACAATCGCTTCATACTTACTTAGCTTGTCCATACTCATTCTTTCAAGTACCACCTGAGTACAGTTTTCGCAATTTCTAAAGCCTTCGCAGCCTGCGTTTTATCCGGGATGTCTCCACGGTGAACTATGCCGTTCCTCAGCTCCCGAGTATTTTTCACTCCATCTTCTTCGCACACAAATTTTCCTTTATCAAGCCTTTTAATCTTCTCCGGAATTCCTTCATCCAATGGAGGGCCTTCTATTCCGGCAGCTTTCATTTCTTCTCTCAGCACAATTTCATTTGAGGTATCAGCCAATATTACAGCCACCATTCTTTCATAATCGTCGTCAACGTTCAGTTTCGAAGCAAACTCGAGAATATTTTTGGCTCGTAGCAACGTCAGTGGACGAAGCTCTTCTAATTTCTTTACGCTTGTGCCATGCGAACAATTTTGGTTGCCATGTCATTGAAAGCTTCTGAAGATATGCGAGGTGAAGCAGATATGTACATACGGTCAGTTGTATAAACTATAACATCCATAAAGTCTCTATTTCGAAGACGAATCCTCTCATGCAGAACAACGTATTGTCCTTTATCTTCAACTTTAGTCGAACCAAGTTCTTTTGAAAGACGATATTTAAATCTCCCCATAGCATCGGCTGCAGAGATTCCTGACACAACGGCCTTCCTTTCATATCTTTTGAGCTTACTCAATTTTAGCCCTTAATCCAATAACTAATAGTCGGACATACATAATAAATTATTTTATAAACTGAAGTGAGCAATACTCCCCAAGGTTCAAACCAGCAACGATCACGAAAAAGAAATTAACGTTAATCCTATGAACACCGCGCAATATTGCTCTAAACTTTAGCTCTTTCAAATTACGTATTCGGTTTTTAGTGAACCGCTTTTTCGAAGATTAACGATTTTAAGATCTCGACCATAGTAATTTGATTTGCATTGTGTATTGAACTGGAGCTGTATTAAATAAATTAGCGTACATTCCACATCAGCTGTTTTTTCGGGCGAACTCTTCCGGTTTTCTCTAAGGGCGGTTTAGATGCAATATCCTAGACAATAAAAAATGTCGGCACTACCTTCATGTGAGACCAGCTATGGAGGGCTCAGTTTCGATCGCTTTGCTACCGGGGAAAAAGTTGGATGGACTTCTATACATTGTAGCCGCAAGTAGATCCAGACAAAACTCCGCGGGCAATGTGAATGGGCGTCGTGTCGGTCATATAATCTTCACTTCCCATCTTTTATTTCGTTAATGCGAAGTAATTACCCGCCGTACCGTTCAAGATAGTCTTCCGGTGTCGGGAAGCGTGACTTCAGTCTATCAAATCTTTTTCCAGAGTTGATGCCGCTTAGAAGAGTCAAAACATCTCTTGGAGTGCTAAACTTTTCTATTTTTCCGCCGGGACGCTTTCTGGTTACTTCTATGCAGTTATCTACGACGCAACTAAAAACGCAGGCCGCGCAATAAACGCATAAATCTTCAACTATGCCGATTTCTCCGGCTTTCCAGTA
>LIHK01000051.1 GCA_001399795.1 Candidatus Bathyarchaeota archaeon BA2
AAGGGGTAATCCCAAAGAGCCTCAAAAACTTCAAGAATCAACTTTTCTTCAGAATCATAATATTCAACGCTTAGGTCAGAAGGCAACTCCGCAGATCCTTTAGTAACGTCCCCACGCCTTAAAAGCAGAATCCTCCTCTTTCCATCAGATCCCAAAAGCGTTACAGAGACGATTTGATACGCTGCTTCGTGAGGATCCGGAACACGAGTTGGAACAGGCGTAGCAACCTCAATGTCGATGGCAACCCTTCGAAATCTAGGAGCAGGATACTCCAGAAGGCGTGCCCACATTTCCACGTTCTCTAGAAACTCCTCGGATTCGCTTTGGAATAACCCAAGAATTTTTTTAACCATGTCTTCGGATGGTTCGTGTCTGGCCGGAACAAGTTGTCCGTTCTTGATCTTGTAAATCATGCCTGGGGCCAAGTTTCTGTCATAAATGTAGGATTGGTAATATTTGATGGCGGCTTCCCAGACCTTCACGGGCTCTTCCAAGCCGGCTATTTTAGGGTATTCCTCAGGAATTATGTCTCTTATACAGCCGCTGGGGCGGCCACCTATTGCCAGAGGGTCTTTGGCCACAACTTTTGTTACGGTTACCTGCTGATCGAGGAGAGGATCATACTTCTCCACAGTTTCAAAGTGGTCAAATCCGGGATGCACTTTTAGGCGACCAATTTTCTCGAGTTCACTGGCCGGAAGGTTTGTGAGACAATAAGGTTTATGGTTTGTCGTGTCGTACCAGAAATAGATTTTTTCTGATTTGGGCTCGTAAAGCTTGATTAGAGCAGCGCCCCTTTTTCCGTTGTGGGTGGCGGATACGAGGTAGGAGGGAGGTAGCTCTTTGGGAGTTTCGGTTTGAAAAACAAGGCTTTTTCTTTCTTGGGAAGGTTTTTCAGCTGGGGGAGATTCTTTTGGCTTCTTTTCCTCTGTCTCAGCAGCCTTGAAAAAGTCATCCAAGCTTCTTTTCATCTTCACTCGTATCCGTTATAATGGTATGTTTCATCCCTTTAAAAAATACTATTAATCTTTTTAGGCACAGTTCAGACTCATAACATGAGGTTAAAAAATTGTTACAGGCTGCTTGGACGCTCGCCATCGAAACTCTGAGTTGGATTGAGTTGAAACGTTTAGGCGAGCGCCTAGCCTTGGCTAAAGCAGCAAAGCAGCTGGGAATAAAAGATTCCAAGGTCATTGGTTTAGCTCACAAAATGGTATCCGAAACCCTTAGAAGAAAAAACCTTATCGATTTCCTCTTAAACTCGACGCTAGCACCCCAGTCTCTCAACGATTTTAGACTTGGTCCCCGAACCTTTCTTCGCTTGTACGTACATGAAACAAAAATGGTGAACGGCGATTCAGAGAAGGCCGCGAGCATAGCCAAAATGGGACGTTCAATTCTGGGATGGCGTGAACTACAGGGGATCGAAGAAACGCTCGACAAGATACTGAGCATACAGCCTGACTCTGCCTTGAAGGAGATTGGCGACGAAGAGAAAGTGGGACTGCTAACATATCATCCCACATGGTTTGTAAAATATTGTTTCAAACTGCTTGGAAGAAAAGAGACCTTAAAATTTTTGGAGAAGGCTACGGAGATTCCGCCAACATACGTCAGGATAAACACCTTGAAAGCGTCAGAGGAAAATCTGCTCAAAACAATAGAGGACGATGGCGTTATCCTTGAAAAAGTACAGCAACTAAAATACACGTATAGAGCGGTCAAAAGCAGAAAACCTCTCATAAGGACGCGAAGCTTCCGCGATGGACTTTTTTTCCTTCAAGACAAAGCCAGTTGCCTGGCCGCGGAAATCGCAAACCCTCAGGTCGGCGCCACCGTGCTCGACGTTTGTGCGGCTCCGGGAGCAAAAACAACCTATTTGGCTCAACTAATGGAAAACGAAGGCGCAATCTACTCTGTCGATTACTCAAGGCGTAGAATAGAGGTTTGGAGAAGAGAAACAAAGCGTATGGGCGTCAAGACAGCCGCTCCGATCCTTGCTGATGCTCGTAAGCCTCTGCCGATAAACCTTTCCGCCGACCTAGTGGTTTTGGACCCGCCGTGCACGAGCACTGGCACCTTCAGCAGGGTGCCTTCAGCCAAATGGAGGCTAACAAAGAGGTCTATATTGGGCATGGCGAAGTTTCAGTGGGAGATGTTGGATCGATGCGCTGAACACGTGAAGGAGGGCGGCTTTTTAATTTACTCTACCTGCAGCATAACTGTGGAAGAAAACGAAATGCTGATTGAAAAATTTTTGAAGTGGCATCCAGAGTTCAAGCTTGTAGAAGCCGCGCCGATGATAGGCTTACCTGGACTGCGGGGACAAACTAAATGTCAGAGGCTTTATCCGCATATCCATGGCTCTAACGGGTTTTTTGTTGCAAAGCTTTTGAAAGAAACTTGAAGTCAAATAGAATGTGTATTACTTCCTAAACCGAGGAATGAAATAAACTACAACTGCCAATATCAGCATAGCAATGGATATCAGCCATACCCATCCTGACCTTACGAACTTGTTTAGAATGAGCAATGCTACGACGAACCACATAATAATGGCTGCAACAGTTCTAATGTGCAACTCTACAACCTCGTTCAGAGAGGCTAGTCAAGGGCATTTCTCTTGTGTCTTCCAGAAGTCTATTAGTTCTTTTGGTTCAGCTAATACTTTTCCACGTTTCTCACATTTAGAAACGTTAAATAAAACTGCTTAAACCCGTAGGGGAAACAAGCTACATTATAAAATCATTTCAACTTACTAAAGATTTAAGAAGTATACCAAACAAAAACCAAGTTATGCGATATTCGGATTGGAAAATGATTAGCTTGCTCGGTCTCATTTTGGGATTTCTTTTTTTGATAGGCGGTATCTTTGCGTATTTATGCTATGAAGAACGTTGGGGGTTTTTGTGGTGTATCCATTTCGTGGTTATGTCGCTCCTCTGATAATTTTCGGAATTGTGTTGCTAGTTGTTGGCTATGTAGCGGGTGAACGAGCTAAGGAAGAGAAAAAACTTGCAGTAGAAGAAAGACCATTAACTGAAATGGTTTATTGCTCTTACTGTGGAACAAGAAATGTAAAAGATGCAGTATACTGCAAGAAATGTGGAAAGAAAATTTCCTAATGTAGACAATGAACAGGGCATAGAGAAGATTAAAAATCCATGCAATACATGAATTAGCCTTTCCGCGTTTTTTCCACCTGACACAAGGCTTCAAAAATGGTTTTTGCAGCATGTACGGCGGTTATGCCGTTGTCGTAGTGAGGCGCAACCTCAACCAGATCGAAGGCTACTATGCGTTGGTCGCACACTTGGCATAGAATGTCTAGAAACATGTGCATGTCCAGTCCGTCTGGCTCGGGGTTTTGAACAGCCGGGGCAAAAGCGGGATCAAGAACGTCCATGTCGATGGTGAGATGAAATTTTTCGTAGTCAGCGAGAAGCTTTTCAATTTTTTTGTTTGTTTTTTCAACGCCGTCTTTTCTGATCTGCTGGACCGTTAAAAACTGAATGTTGGATTTCTTTGCGTAGTCAAGCTCTTCTTTGCATACGGCGCGGGTGCCAATTTCCAGAATCTTCTCGGGGTTGATCTGCTCGCTGATTCTCCTCATGAATGTTGTTTGGGATACGGTTCGACCCATGTATTCGCTGCGCATGTCTAAGTGGGCGTCAAAACTTACTAGGGCAACTTTTTTGCTGATGCCTCGCATTATGCCTAAGGTTATGGTGTGTTCGCCCCCAATGACCACCGGCATCTTTTTGGTTCCCAAGATATCCTTCGTGACCAACTCTAAGCGCTTTAGGGTTTCATCAACCTCACTGGTGACATGGAGGTCCCCCAAATCGTGAATCTTTAGGTCTTCAACATCGATGCCTGCCCTGAAACTGTAGGTTTCTATGTTGAGGGAAGTTTCTCTAATGGTGAGGGGCGCAAATCTCGATCCGGAACGATAGGTGCTGGTTACGTCTAAGGGAGCCCCGAAAATCACGTATTCGGCTTCTTCAAAGGTTTTTTGAACGCCGCTGAAAACTGGGGATGGAGAAACGAAAAGCTCATGATAGCTCACTTCTGCTTCTGCCTCCCTAGAGTTTTGTTTATGAGAACCACTAAACCTAAATGTTTTCTCTACTCCTTGGAAATAGATTTGTTTCTAAAAATATCAGTTTACAATAGGCTAAGACTTTAATTTGCATTTCATTTAACTTCTCTAAAAATTAATTCAAGTTTCATTAAAATTATCTTCCTTTCTTCAACATATCCTCAAAACCTCTGTACCAAAACACACAGACTGCTTTAAAGCTATCGTTCGCAAGATGATTTTAGCGCTGTCCTCACTGTGGTTACATTTTACTAAAGAAATATACGTTTGGGTAGTTGCCTTGATTCATCTCGGTTTTATATGGTTATATACTTCTGCATGTGACTAAAGTTTATATAATTATTTTGAGTCTTTTTTGGTTTTTGGGATACGTAGTGGGGAGAAACTCCTTTCTCTCTCAGCAACAAAAGATTTTTTTTAAAAAATCCCTACTACGTACCCCTAATTATTGAAACTCTAGAGTTAATTTAAAGATTCTGGAATAATATTCTACTATTTCTAGTTATGATTCTCAGTCTTCTTTAAGGCATGTTCATTGTTCTAGACATGGAAAATAATTACTCACTCATTTAACAACTCATGGAAGATTCAACTTCGAATAAAAATATGTAATGGAAGATCATTTATAGAAGGAGCCTTAGAGAAAGGAATTCTCCTTCGCGGATCCATTAAACTGCTCTGATGGGGTTTAAGAAAATAGATTTATTACCTAACACATTATAGCGGTAGTCTAAGGAATGAAAGATGACTTTGAAATCCAAGCTTAAAGTTGAAAACCCCGCAGTGCTTCTATTCTCAATTTTCTACGCAGTTGCGGGAGCATCCAAGATTTTCCTCTTAGTAGTCACAAACTTCACTGCGCCTCCGCACCTTGGAGTTCTGGGACTTTTAAGCCTGATTACTGCCTACGGACTGTTTAAAATGAGAAGGTGGTCGGTGATGCTTGTAACAGCCATCTTTTTCTTAGGGATAACCTTTGGCGCAACAACCCTCTACAACTCAATTGTTTTGCAAACGTTCGAAGGAGCGCTGTTATTCCATGTGACATTGATCGCATACATAATTATGACGGTAGTCGCATTCATATACGTGGCAGCAAAAAGGAAAGATTTCGAATAAGAGTCAAAAGCGATATTTTAGAACAGCGAACTAAGACTTCTTCCTTGAAACAAATATACCGTAACTTCTTCTCCCTCGTTGATAAACTGCTTTTCCTCAGGTATTTCAACGAAGCCATCAGCTTTTGCCAAGGTGGTTATGGCGCCTGATAACCCTGTAGGAACAGGAGAGGCAAGCAACATACCTCTTTTGTCACGAGTTAAGGTTACCATAACGAAGGTTCGGCGGCCCATTGCTGGAAACATTTTCGTTGCAGCAACTGCCTTGACCATGGGAGAAGTTTCTTCTGTTCTTCCCGCCATTTTGCAGATTACAGGACGAACAATCATGTGAAACATTAAAAGAGAAGATGTGGGGTGACCGGGCAGGGAGAAAACTGGTTTTCCATTAATCTTCGCTATGGTTGTGGGTTTCCCGGGCTTTATAGCTATTCCTGATACGATTACGCCCGGCTTTCCCAACGTGTTCAACACTTGAGGAATTATGTCTTTGGGTCCAACTGAAACTCCTCCTGAAGTTATAACGGCGTCCGACAAGTCCAGTGTCTTCTTAACAGCTGCTTCGAGTTGGTCTCTTTCATCTGGAACTATTCCTAAGTTGATGGGCTCTCCGCCGCATTCTAGAACCGCTGCGCTCAGCGTATGTGCGTTGATGTCGTAGATTTTTCCATGAGGAAGAGGTTTTCCAGGTTCTACAACCTCTGCGCCCGTTGAAATAACGGCTATCTTTGGGCGTTTATATACGTCAACTTCTGTCAAGCCAAGAGCAGCTAGAACCCCTACTTCACGAGAAGCTAGCCTTTGACCCTTTCTTAGAATCGTTTCGCCTTTATGAATGTCGGAACCAGCTTCCATGACGTTTTCTCCCTTTGAAACTGGGCGGTGTATGAAAATGGTGTCGTTCCTTCTAATCGAGCACTCCACCATAACAACAGCGTCGGCGCCCTTAGGCAAAGGCGCTCCTGTGGCTATCTCAATGGTCATGCCGTTTTCCACAACTATGTTAGGAGGTTCGCCTATGGTTACCTGTCCGCAAAACTTTAGAGCAACTGGTCGATCTTCATCCGCCCCGAAAGTGTCTACGGCTTTCACGGCGTAACCGTCTACGGTTGATCGGTCAAAGGGTGGGACATCTATTGGCGCCGTGATGTCTTCAGCTAGAACACGATCGTGCGCTTCGAAGAGGGGGACTCGCTCCACACCAACTGGCTTAGGAGAAAAACTCTTTTTAAGAATTTGTCTTGCTTCTTCAGGGGAAAACAGTTTTCTAAACACGTTATGTCCCTTCTATCTTGTCGAAAAGATGTACGATGATGAATTCGCCTTCCTCTAGGCCTTCACGGTTTTCAGGGATTATCACGTATCCGTTCGCCTTTGTCATGGTTGAAATAACCCCCGCTCCTTTTATTCGAAGGGGCTCAGCGAAGAATTCGCCATCTCTTTCAAAAACGGTAACCCTCAAGAAGACCCGTCGCCCTAAGGCTGACGCGACCTTCTGGGTTAGTTTCGCTTTAAGTGCTGGTCTTGGCTCGCTTTCAACTCCTAGCAGTTTGAGAATAAGAGGTCGGGCAAAGACTTCGAAGCCGATCATAGCAGCCACAGGGTTTCCAGACAATACGAAAACTGGTTTGCCTTGAAGGACCGCCAGCGCTGTTGGCATTCCAGGCCGCATGGCTATCCCATGCACGATGACTCCGGGTGTTCCAATTTGATTGACGGCTGCTGGAACTAGGTCTGAGTATCCAACGCTCGTTCCTCCGGTGGTGATGACCACGTCTGCCCATTGTAATCCTTCATGAATTTTGGTACTGATCTCATGTAGGTCATCTTTTGCTATGCCTAGGTCTAAAGGTTCCGCGCCCAGTTCATGGCACATGCTGGAGATAATCAGCTTGTTCGAGTCTACTATTTGGTTTGGCTTGGCTTTGCGGCCTAGTTCGACGAGTTCATTTCCAGTGGACAAGATTGCAACTTTAGGCTTTTTCACCACGTTAACATGGGTTACCCCCAGCGCAGCCAACAAACCCACATGATGGGGCTTCAGGCGCGTTCCTGCCTTTATTGCGATTTCTCCCCTTTGCACGTCCTCTCCTCTTTTGGAAACATTTCCTCCGGGAGTAACTGCGATTCCCACTTCGATTTTGCCCTGTATCCTCTTCGTGTATTCCAGCATAACCACGGCGTCTGCGCCTTTGGGAAGAGGGTCTCCAGTCCATATTTGCCTCGCCTCGTTTTCGCGGACTTCATTTTCGGTTAGCCTAAGAATTTTTGGGCTGAATTGGGATGCTTCAAAGGTGTCTTGTGCCCTCACAGCGTAGCCATCTACTGCCGAGCGGTCATAGGGAGGTAAATCTTTTTCAGCTGTAACGTTTTCTGCCGTTACATGCTCCAGCGCTACATGAGTCGGGATTCGTTCAGATGTTAACTTCTCTGGTTTAAGCTTTTTCAGTAAGGTGGAGAAAGCTTCGTCAATGCTTGTGAGCTTTTCAAATCCCTTAAGCCGCGCCAAAGCTGACACCATAAGCAGCAAGAAGATGTTAACGCTCCACGATTTAAATATAAGATTTGCAGGTAATAAGTTGAGTAATAATGAAGTTTGTTAAGAACCTAGAGGAAGCAGGTAGAATCCTAATCTCCCTTGTCGATGAGGCTAGAAAAATAGGTGATGAAGGAGAAGAATATTTCAGAAATCTTTCTGAAGCGTATGTCAAAATCTTTGACACAATATCATGGATGCGAATAACTGGTAAAATGGACCCTGAAACCCACAAAGAGATCACTAGAAACCTCTTAAAGTAACTTTAACATCAATTTTTGCTTCTTCCTTCCTAAGGTGCAATTAAGTTTATCTTGAGTGGAGTTTCTTACGGGTCTAACCAGAGGAATAGTTAGGAAAGTTTTCATTTCGACTCTATGCTCCATATGATCTTCTCATGAAAGTCTCTGATTATTAATGGTTAAATCGCATGTTGTTAATGGGTATTCCATGATGGGAAATGACACTTAAGATAAACTATATTTCGCCCTTCTTTCTGAGCTCATTGAGGTATTCATCCCAGTCCCTGGTCTTCCTCTCCTAACCTGTTCCAATGACTCTTTGATTGCTTCCAGCTCCTCCTTGCTACCCATTACGTCGAGGGTTTCTAATAACTCATCCATGAGTAAGCGGAGCTTAGGAACCTCCTCGGCGATTAGCCTTAAATTCTTCCTATCCTCCTCAGTAAACACGGCCTTAACCAAATGGTTCACCCGCTTACTCTACGAGTTTTATTGTGAACGTGGACTAAAACTTTTCCCATTACACATATTCCTAATTAATCGGGGCGCGCGCCAGCGCGCGGATAGATCATTCATTTTTAGTTTTTGTTTTTTTCCCTCTTCTTTAATGATCCTCTCAAGCGAAATGATCGTTTCTTGCATGCAACCGTAGATTGCGTAAAGGTGATGCAACGTAAACGGGGGATGCGCGCGCTGATACTGTGACTTTTTTCGATTTTTCTGCCCAAGGGATTTTTCCAAGAAGTCTGCTAGCTCCTCACGAATATCCTCTCCAAACTCTCGTTACGTTGTTTATTTGCTTCCTCGAGTAAACGAACGGTGATTAAGGCGATTTTCATTGTTGAACACTTCCTTCTTTTTGTTTATCTTATTCTTTCTTCACGACTTAAAATTTAGTGTATCAACATAGTAATCAAATATGGTAACAAGACTCTTACTCTTATTTGAAGAATCGGGGCTTGGTTTGGCACGTACTAGCATCGGAACAATTATCGGAAGAAATCGGTGGGTAAAGGACGAGAATATACCAGAATTTGGATTTATGTCCCTACAAAAATAAGCGAGGATACAGCATTTCCTTTCAAAATCAGAGAACCACATCTAGTTGAAATTGACATCAAGCAATTTCACCTTAGTAAAACCAGTTTCTAAGAAAGAAGTCGTAAAACTGGGTTGGCGTAAAAGGAAAAGAAGACAGATTCCCTCCACCGTACAGGGGATCTAAAAAATAAAATAGATGATACAACGTTTACTTCTAACGTCATACTAACGCTTCCCTTTCTCTTCCAGTTTCTTTAGTACAATGTCCCGCATCTCCTGGGCATCTACATCGAGAATGGGGCTCTCGCTAATTATCACGGGTTTTAAGTCAAGTTCAGCTATGAGGGTTGCCAAGAACTCAAAGGGAGGCCCATACTCAACTTCGTCCATGGTGTGGTGGCACTTTTCTCCCCTGCCCGTGAATTCAACAAGGGTGTAGTGGCAGTGAAGATTTTTGATGGCGTTGATTCCCAGTCGCTTCTCAATCTCATTTACTGCTTCTCTGAAGTCGTTTATTGTTTTCATTTTGCCTCCTTCTCTTGCGTGGATGTGGGCCCAGTCTATCACTGGCTCCGTTAGCTCCACCCTTTCACACAACGTTAACACTTCGTCTAGGCTTCCAAACTGCGAAGGTTTACCGGTTGTTTCAGGTCCAAGATGCACCTTAGTTATTTGGAGAGTCCTCATGGATTCCACGACTTCGCCCATGGCTTTTACACAACATTCAAGAGCCTCCTGAGGAGATTTCTTGCCGTAAAATCCGGGGTGGAAGACCACCACATGAGCGTCCATCCAGTTCGCGGCCGTTGCACATGCGATCAAACGTTTTTTACTCGTCTCTATAGTTTCATAGTCGCCGCAAAAGTTGATGAAGTAGGATCCATGAACCGTTAACCACACATCATGCTTTTTAGCGTTAATCCCCAGTTTTTCTGCAATGTCTTTTTTCATCTGAGGTTTAGGGCCCCAACGAACCGCTTGATACTCAAAGGCGTCCAACCCTTCGTCGTGAAGAAAAATTGGCACTTCAAAAACTGGACTTTTGAGTGCCTTAAAAGCCGATGGAACTCCAGCCGGACCAAACCTTGGCCGATCCGCCATTCTATCACCGTTTGCTAATTGGTAACATGCATGTAAATACTGCCCGTGTTAGAAATGTTTTATCGTGGCTTGCGTATGCGATAGAGACGAGAGGTATACTTCCCGTATGCTAAGGCTACGACTGCAGAGACCCAAGCCGCGACGTTTTGGCACAGGGTGTAAATCCACACGAGGTCGAGTTTGGCTAAATGCTCTGTTACGGGTCCTCCAAATCCTTCAAGGGCGTTTCTGAAGCCGGGTGCCGCTGCACGCAGTGTGTTGTCTATGGCTGACGCCAGCCATCCTATCGGAGCCAAGGCTTGCGCTATCGTTTTGCCTATTTCAATGGTTTTCAACACGAATCCGTGGAAAGATGGATTTGCCTCATAAGTTCCGGTGGCCAAATTGTAGGTCAGTTCGGGGTATGCCATCATATACAGGGCAAGAACGGAAACTATAAAGACCAATAGGACAGTTACGGTGCTTTTGACGGCGGCTCTTGCGAAAAACAGTCGTTTTTGCAGATACGAGACTCCGCGGATTCGAAGAACGGCGCCTCCTATCCAGCGGAAAAAAGTTTTGATAGCTCGACCAACCCTGCCGAATCTCTTGCCTATCCCCCCGAAAAACTTTCTGAGAGCCTTGAAGCGCATCTTCCTTGTACCTTTTGGGTATCGTCTTCTTGGCTCCGGCGTCTTCTTGGCGGGTGATGTTCTGTGTGGCACCACGGCTATGTATTTTGTGAGGTATGCCCAGCTTGAAACAAGAACAACAATCACGCTTAGGGGCATGAGGTGAAATAGAGGGCTGATGTTTATGGTGAAAAATTCGAAGTTTGTCCGTTAAGCCTGAGAGCGTGAAAAAATAAACCATTAGGCACTCGATTAGGAGGGCTATGGCGAAAAAAAGCGCTATTGCAACGAATCCCTTCAGCGCTGTCCACCTGAATACTAGACGCTTCCAACGCTTTTCAGAGGCCATGGCAATTCATCAATCGCGTTTTACCGTAAACGTGGTCATTTTCGTTTATATCTTATTTACTAGGATAGTTGGCATATGAATCTTCTGTTAATGTTAACTAGGCAGTGGGAATTCATGTTCACATTTTGGACATTTCGCCATGCCGCATTGAACGAGGGATGGGCAGCCGGAGCACGCGAAGGTTCTGCCGTAGGTTATGTCAAAAGTGAAGCGGCATCGAGGACATTGAATTATTCGTTTTCTTTGGGACAAAGGAACCACTACGGTTTAGTTCTTAGAAGAACCGTTTGTTGTGTTTAAAAAGCTTTCTTGGAATATGGTTGAAGATGGGTAGTGAGGCGTGTAAAGACGCTGAAATTAAGCGTGTGGCTTGATCTAAAGGTAAGTGTGTGTAATTTTATTAAAAATTGAAAAGAAAATTTTAAAGGCAATGGAGATAATCTATTCTGAGTTTGAATATAGGCAAGAGAGTATTGTATATCTTGCGGTTGGAGGAGCATGTTGAAAGCTTCGAAAGACCAGCGGCTTAAGCTTTACAAAAATCATAACGTGCAGTTGTTCATCACCAAGTTTGTGAGCGGGGAGCTTAGTAAATTAGACCCTGTTTATGATCCCAAGTATGGTTATAGATATCCTGTTGCTGACGAGATTTTGGGTGACCCCCTCAGAACGAATAAATTTTTAGAAAGTCTTTTCGAGGCTGGTATTGTGAAGAGGGAGCTTTACGATAAAATCCTCTATTGTCCATACTGCAATTCGGCTAACATTTCTATCCACTACTGTTGCCCCCACTGCAGGTCTTTCAACATCAAGAAGAGTGCGTTAATCGAGCATATACCATGCGGATACATCGAAATTGAAGAACGTTTTCAAAAAGGCGACAAGCTTGTATGCCCAAGATGCCACAAAGAATTGAATAGACCCGGCGTAAACTATCATAAGGCGGGAGTATGGTGCGCCTGCAACGAGTGCGGCAGGAGCTTCGACATCCCAGTTCCAGCCCATTTTTGTCGTGACTGTCGCAAAAGCTTCATCTTCGAGGAATCCATCTACAAAGAAGCGTACTCGTATAGTCTAACCAGTGAGGCCATGAAAGAGGCGACCGTAGGCTGGATCATGATTGCTCCGATAATGGAGTTTCTGCAAAGTCGCAATTTCAAGGTGGAGAGTCCCGGCTTCTTGGAGGGGAAATCCGGCGCTAATCACATGTTTGACATAACTGCTTCTCCTAAGGGAGTGAAGCGAAACATAATGGTGATTGACCTTGCAACTTCAACCGACGACGTTGTTTCTGAGCAACCAGTTATTGCGATGTTTGCCAAGATTTATGATGTTTCCCCGGACAGGGCGTGCTTGGTCGCAATTCCGAGGATGGGTGAAAACGGAAAGAAGCTGGCAAGCCTTTACAAAATAGAGCTTATTGAGGCTAAGGATCAGAAAGATGTAATAAAAGCTTTAGAGACCTGTTTAAAGAATTTTATTACATCTTAAGCTAACTTCCTGAAACCGCGATATTTCCTCGTTCAGTTACAACCTTAACCGTAAATTGGCCTGCAGGTAAACTAACATCAGCGCGAATATAGGTTGTGGTATCTGCCGAATTCACGAAAATGTTTATGTCGTAACGCCTGTGGTTCGTTGAATCAATTATCCACAATGAAACCAAATGGGAGGTTAAGGCTCCCTCGTTTTTGAAAGTGAAACGTGTTCCATCGATTTCAGCTCTTACCCCTAGAAAGTCAATGTCGACGGTGGTCTGGTTGCTGTCACCACCTTCGTCCACAACCTTCACGTATATTGTGCCATTGTCCCGCACGTAACTTCGCCATTTGTCCGTGAGATTCACAGCATAGTAATCCCATCCTATTGTCGGCGTGTGACCTGCAGTAGAATTGAAACCGCTGTCGCTGTACGTTGATGCTGTCCAATTGTAGGCTTTCAGATACCACTTCTCGCCAGCATCGTTAGCACTGTACCTTAGTTGTATTTCAATAGTCTGGATGTAGGCAAACGGATAGGTGGATATGTCTATGGTAAAGGTGCCATCTACATCAAGTGTATAGTAGTCAGCGGTAGTTGTTTTGAATTCGATCCAGTCGGCTTTAAAGTCGAATTGAGTGGTAGTGGTCTTCACCCCTTTCACTTTGATTTTCCAGTTGCCTGAACCGTCACGGAAATACGTGGAATTAGTTACGATAGTCTGAGTTTTTGTTTCGTCGGTGTTTGGGGTCGCACTTGACGTGTAAGAAATGTATCCGTCCCCACTTGTCGGGTAACTTCCAGAATTATAGTTGTATAGTTGCAAAGTTACATTCACATTTGCCGTTGTCCAGCATGAATCAACTGTCCAAACAAGCTGAGTCCAAGTTGCTGTATTAGACGTTCCTGTAAACTCAACTTCCGCAGTGAATTCACTTGGAAGCATGATATTTGTTGCTCTCGTTTGGTCAGCTATGGCTAAGGTGTTATCATCTATCCTTAAAGATGCGGTCTCAGCGGGACTGGAGATTGTCAAATGTATGTAATAATCAATTTCCAGATAATCAGTTTGGTCAAGAACAGTGTATGTTGACCATACATAGGTTCCGAAAAGGGTCTTCCATGAAGTGGTGATTCCCTTTGAATCGGCGACATTCGTTGCTATACTTGCTCTAACCGTACCATCTGCTTGTCTGATAAGTATGTCCACATCAGCATGAGCCACCATAAGCGGGTCTTTAATTGCCCTATAATAAATCGTCCATGTGCTTGCCGGGATAGAAGATATGCCTGTCAATGGATACACGAACTTGCCCACCAGTTCCCTACCAACCAATGCGCCGGAAACAGAAATAGAAATTCCAGCCGTGTCTGCACTCTCTAACTTTTGCAGGCGATATGTTGCCCCACCTATTATTGTTGTTTCTTGATGTGCATAAAGTGTTTGTCCAACAGTGTCGGTTGCATAACTTCTAAAAACCATGTAAACGCCATTATCTGAAGTCAAATCTGAAACGCTTCCAGACACCCAACTCGTTGACTCCACTAGAGTATATCCAGATGGATTGTAAGGCGAAGTCGTTGAAGCCTCCATGAATCTTTCATACTGGTCGTCGACAGCCTGCGTGTCTGTGTAGGTGCCGCTTGTGCGACTGCCCGTGTTCACCGTGTATTCGCTCTGAGCCACAAACCAGGAAGAGCGGGTGGCACGCTCAACATTAGTGATGCTCATAGCCTCCTTCATTTTCTCCCAGTCCAGCTGATTCATTTCATAGCTAAACAAAACAATGTTGGATACGATGATTACAATAATTACTAGGCTGAGCACGACGACTATTATGTTGCTTGCTCCGCGCCGATTTCGTCTAAGCTGGAAACTTGTAATAGTCCACAACTTTTGTTCCCCTACTTGTTACAATGTTTACGTGATACACGGAATTCGGGTTCCAACCGTTAGTGATGTTTAACCAACCGTGATCGTCAACTCCTAACTCGAGAGGAGTGAAAGACCGCGAAGTGTAATTTACGTACACGGCATCTATCCTAATCGAAACCTTGCCTACATTGCGGAGATAAAAAGAAATTTTCCCTGTTGTAAACCAAGCATCCTCCACGATGAATCGTTCACCCATAATGTCGTGGAGATTGCCCGTGATAACGTAGGTGGCCGTTATTGCGATTGACATGGCGGCAACTGCAATAACCATTAATAAAAGAGTGCTTAAGACAGGGGTTAACGCCCTTTTATTCCTTAATATCTTTCTCACTTGTTCCACCGCTATGTCATGAATTTGATAACCAGATAT
>LIHK01000050.1 GCA_001399795.1 Candidatus Bathyarchaeota archaeon BA2
AACATCGACACAAAGGCTAGCGTCAAGACGAATAATAATAGCCGCTCACATCTCATGTTATTCCACCAACAGCTTGACATTTGTTTTGCTTCATATTCCGAATTACTATATAAAAATACCGAGCGTGGCATTCGTCTTGGTAAGAGAAAGAGTGAAATCAAGGCGATATAGGTTAAATGGTAGCCCGGGATAGGTTTGAACTCCCGGTTTGAGTTTTGTCAAACTATGGAGAAAAAATGAACCTAAATCCCGAGAATTTAAACCGACATTTAACTCCATTCCCCGGCGCCTTCATCGGAGCCTTTTATTAACGCAAGACCTATCTCAAAATTTTGTTTCGTTTCGTTACAATACGGTCTTGTTTTTGCCTTATTTTCAGGTTTGAAAGTAGAAGTGGATTTATCTACAAATTAGCATTTTATGTTCGTTACGAATCGTTTTGTTTCATCATTTTTGAGGGGTTGCGAACTAGGTGGCGCCCGTTGTAAAATGTATTTATTAAGCAGTTTTAAAGAAACAACTGATGTTTTTGGTGCTCCCTTGTCCTTTGTCACATCTGTGGAATAACTGATATGTTAATTTCGGTCAGAGATGTTATACAGAATTTTATACAATTTTTACTAATAATTTTAAGTACGCTTAGTCCTCTATTCATTCTTATGCCCACGAGGTGTTTTCATGGGTTTTTCAGAAGATTCCGTTAGTTCGTTTAAGCGTTCTCTACGAGCTGGAGAGATAGTGGTCTATACATCTAGTGGGTGTCCTAGATGCGCTTTGCTTAAAAGGTGGTTAAGAGACAGAAATGCAGATTTTGAGGAAAGAAACGTGGAAGATGTGGATGTTATGGCTGATCTGGTTATGAGAAACGTTGTGGTTTTGTCGGCACCAGCTCTGGAGGTTGAAGGAACAGTTTATACAGAAGACCAGATTTTTGATGGCGACAGACTGACTGACGCTAAGCTCTTAGAAATTTTGAAGGGTAGGTAAATGGACAAAGCTGAAACTATCCAAGAATCCAGACCAAAGGTTAGGAGAAGCGACGGCTTCATAGTTCCATGGAATCGAAAGGCTATCGTGAAACAACTTTTGGTGGAAACAAAACTCGCAAAGGATTTCTATAAAGTTAGGCCTATAAGCGAGGAGGAAGCTGAAGAAATAGCCGTTAACGTTGAAAAGAAAATCTTTGACTTGAAGCTTAAATTCGTGAGCGGGCCACTCGTAAGAGAGCTGGTAAACAACATCTTACTCGACAAGTCGAAGGAAAAACCTGAGTACGCCCTTTACAGGAACATTTTGACTAGGGTAGGCGCGCCAGTTTACGACGCCTACCTGATGGATATAGGGCGGGGCTATAAGGCAACTGAAAACGCGAATCTTCAGCCAAATCCTGAAACCGCTCACAAGAGGAAGGCGGACTGGGTTTCTGGAGAAGAGTACCTGCTTTTAATGCCTCCGAAAATAGCTGACGCTCACTTGGGAGGAGACCTACACATACACGACTTGGAGTATTTTGGAACAAGGCCTTTCTGCCAAGATTGGGACCTTCGCTATTTCTTTTACTACGGCCTAATGCCAGACGGAATCGGCACGAGAACCAGCATTGCAGGTCCAGCTAAGCATCCTGAAGTTGCGATTCTCCACACTGCTAAGATTTTGGCTTCTGCCCAGACAAACTTTGCTGGCGGTGAGGGCTTCTACAATTTCTTGGTTTTCCTCGCTCCCTACATGAGGGGGCTAAATTATGAGAAGGTTAGGCAGCTCATGCAGATGATGTTCTTTGAGTATACTCAGGCTTACGTGGCTAGGGGCGGACAACTCGTCTTTAGCAACATTCAGATACAGCCGGGAGTTCCAGAACTCTGGAGAAAAGTTCCCATAGTGATGCATGGAAGGGTTGGACCAGACCTCTACGGCGAATACGAGGATGAAGTTCGCCTCATGTTTAGGGCGCTTTACGACGTAGCCTATCAAGGCGACTATTGGGGGAAACCTTTCAATTTCCCGAAACTAGAAAACAGTATAAGCCCTGAATTCTTCAAGCCTGAGTATGACGAGTTTTGGCTTGACGTTCACAAGGTTGTAGCCAAATTTGGAATACCATACTTTGACAACCTGATGCCAGCGTACAGGGGTTATGGCAAAGGCGTCTCATGCTACCAATGTTGTGCGTACTGTTTTGTTGAAACTCCTGAGGATAGTTCAGATTTCGAGGATAAGCTGTATTTCAATAATGGAAAACATTTCACCATGGGAAGTTGGCAGGTTGTAAGTTTAAATCTTCCAAGGATGGCTTACAGAGCTAATGGGGATGACGAGAAGCTTTTCGAGGAAGGCCGTAGGCTGATGGATTTGGCTGTTGAAGTGTTCAAGGCTAAAAAGAAGTGGATGAATCTTGTGATGAAGCATAATCGAATTCCTTTCGCTACTCAGCGTCCTTTGGACCCGAAAACTGGTGAGAAGGGAACGCCAGCCGTGGATTTCAGTGAGCTGGCCTTTACGATAGGTCTTGTGGGCGGAAACGAGATGGCTCAGTGGCACACCGGCTACCAACTTCATGAAAGTCCAGAGGCTGTTAAGATTCTTGTTAAACTGATTCTTGAAATGCAGAACTACAAGAAGGTGCTGGAGGAAAAGAATGGTCTCAAGCTGGCTTTGGCCAGGACGCCGGCTGAGTCCACAGCGCAGAGATTTGCCATAGCTGACCTTCTAACAAACGGTTACAGGGACCAAGCTGAGAAACTTGTCAAGGGAGACGTGGGTAAAGCTAGGTCTTTGCTTGCCGATGGGGCGAGGGATGTTCCTGTCTATTACAGTAATGGAACTCACTTGTACGTTGGAGCCAAAGTCAGCCTGCCTGAAAGGATGGACATAGAACAGAAGTTCTTCCCCCTTCTGAACGGTGGAAACATGTTCCACGTGTGGCTTGGAGACGCTTCTCCAGACCCTGAAGCCCTTTACAAGCTGACCAAGAGAATTGCCACCCAGACTAATGTGGGCTACTACGCTTACACTAAGGACTTAACCATATGCAACAATTGTGGAAAAGTCACTTCGCCCATCTACGAGCAGTGTCCCCATTGCGGTTCTTCGCAGGTGGAATGGTGGTCTAGGGTGACAGGCTACTACCAGGCGGTGAGCGGATGGAACGAAGGGAAAAAGAAAGAACTCATGGACAGATACAGAACCAAAATGTAGTTTTTCCATTAAATGTTTCAACTCAAACCTAGCGGTTTTTGACGAAAAATAACTATTTCCGCCGCCTGAAGATCTACCTAACGTGGATGCTATGGGCTCTAAGTTGCAATCGGTTTTGAGCTATAAGACCCTTAATGCGTGCATTGAATCACCTAAACTCGTTTTGCAAGATTCGAATTCTGAAGAAACAATATTTTTATTTATTCGATTAACACTCAAAAGATGATTTTGATGGGAACTAAGAAAATACCGAGAGATTCATTAGTCAATATTATGATAAAAAATCCATTCCCACAAACCTTTCTAGAAACCGCATGGGGGTTTCGGAGATTTCTGGAAAAAAGAGGAATTAACATTAGGATCGACGATCTTGAGCATTTTGAAAAGCAAGGCTTTTTGTATCCAATTGACGAGTAGTTCGTCCTACATTTTTGTGTAAGAAAATTCAGAAAGTTGAGAATGGAATCACTAAAGAATATTGGCAACCTTTGGAAGCTGGGGAGACTTTCGAGGGTGAAACAAAAAAGATGTATGCCGGAATTGGAGACGTTACTCATGGGCTTTATGACTACTTTAAAGAGGGATTGATAATTTTTCCTTCCAAATAAATTTTAAACCGTGAAAAGAATACGAAGATGACTATGAAGAAACTGCTTTGCCCTACTATCATCCTTATCAAGCGATTTCGGTAAAAGAAATATTGAATTCGACCATGTTAACGATTCACGGTATACCTAGGTTAGATAAGGATGAAATGGTCAAACGGATGGAGAAACTAAGGAAGTTTGATAAGGTCAGACGTAGGCCTTTATTTAAACGGCTCAAGGAACATCAAAAGCTTATCCGTCTACTTCTCTTAATCCAAGATAGATACTTGCCTTTGATCAGAAAAAAGTTTGTATGGAGGGGTGGCGTTGATTTTAATGAATTTTGGGATAAGTGGTTTGAATGGACAGAGAAGTTTGATCCCCATGCTGTCCTTAAAGAAAGTGGCTTCACCATTGAACAAATAAAGGAAGGGCGATTGCATTTTGCTGCTAAAGCAGGATTCATAGACCCTCTAAGGGATTGGTATGTTTTAGTTCATCACATACCTTGTTCAAAAAGGGAAAAACTGAAAGGGGATGCACTTTTGGCGCAAGACTACTATGAAATCACAGATATGTTGGGTCGGTTCTTAACCGACCTTACCAGTGAAAAGCAACTTGATGCCGACGATTTGCTGGATGGAAGGCAAGGCAGATGGAAAAGAGGTTAATTACAAAAGTCGTGAAGTCCTTCAGAAAGTTTTAACCGAATATGAAATTAATCCGCAAGATAGAGTTCTGTTGATTGCGGAAGGCCCAACTGAATATGAAGCTATTCCAAGAATTGCACAAGCTATGGAATTTGATCTTGATCAGTTAGGAATTAGGATATTGTCCTTGAAAGGTGCTGGTGAGATTGCAAGAAAGAGAGTCGAGAAACTTCTGGAGTATTTAGCTTCCTCCGTCACTATACCCTACATAATTCTAGATAACCATCCAAACGTTGAGAGAGAATTGAAAGCATTAGAATCACTGAAATTGATTCGCCCGAACCATCATCGGGTTTGGAAAAAGGAATTTGAGGAAGATAATTTCTCAGACGAGGAAGTGGTTCAAGAAATTGTTAAGCAAGCTAGAAAACGAGGTTTTGATCTGAAAATTTCTATTAAAATGATTGAAGAAGAACGACAAGCCTGCAGAAGAGAAGAGAAGCCTATTCCACATTTGACCCAGATTTTAGAGAAAATCACGCAATCTTATTCTTATAAGATTGATAAACCTGAGTTGGGCAAAGCGTTAGCAAAGATAGTTACAGACAGAATTAAAAAACAAAAGAAATACACCCCTACAACAGAAATTGAAAAAGAGATTCTCAAAATAGCTAAAATTGCGACGAGCTAAAGTGACCACTTATTATTTCGCGCGCCATCCTTCGTGAGGGAGAAAAATATGTGGGAATACACGTTTATCGAAGAGGGAGACATAAAGAAAGCGGTTGAGAAACTTAACGAACTAGGTAAACAAGGTTGGGAAGCGTTTGGATATACAACGTACACAGGGGCTCTGGGAAGAGGTAGACATGTGATTCTCCTGAAGCGCCAGAAGCCTTAACCAGCCAGTCAAGAAAATGAGCTTAGAAAAAGCGTACAAAAATGGTATCACTGCGAACTATTATCGATGTATTGTTGATTGCTATAGGCTTTGTACTCGTACTTTTCGGGATGACACTCTTCTGGCGTATTGAGTACACCGGTCCAATGGGTACTCCTACATATCCTTTTACTATTCCGGGCACGATTCTCTCCTTCATAGGAGGAGGACTTGTGACCTTGGGTTTTATCGACTATGCAAGAAGATGAATGCCTAAACGAATTTCAAATCTATAAGAGTTTTCCTAAAACTTACTAAAGTAGCAATTCAGGTTTATTTATCTTTTTTTGCTTTGCGTGTGCGCTTCCGGATTTAACTATATGTGAAAGAGGGATCAGTATGGCCGACCTTTATGTAGGTCATTTAAGAAAACTTGGTTTAACAATGTTTGAGGATTTACTTCCATCAAAAAGCCTCTCGAATTAAAGTAATTAAAGCATCTTAAATAGGGGGCTAGGGATTTAGGTTTTAGCTGTCAGCTGTTTTCTGATTCTCCCATTGAATTCTTTAACGTCTTCCATCCTTCTCTTTATGGTCTCAGCGTCGCATAGCCCGTCGTAGAAGCAGTCTCTGTGGAGGTCGTCCACTATAAAGGTATAGGCCTTGGCTTCCTCTGTAGAGATGCTCTCCAGTGCCCTCTTACGGGCGAAGAGGCTTTTGGGCTTCTCCCAACCCATACTGAGTATCAGTGCATCAGCTGCTAAGGTTGCTGA